>CAMYJG010000052.1 GCA_947258695.1 uncultured Ectothiorhodospiraceae bacterium
ACAACCTCAAGGCCAAAGCCTGACAACGCATGCATCTTTTTCGGCGCTCTCATAACCCGCATTTTCTGCACACCCAGGTCTGTTAGTATTTGCGCGCCTATACCGTATGTACGTAAATCATCTTTATGCTCTGCACTGGCATATTGTTCACCTTTATCATGCATATCATAATGTTTAATCATATTAACCAGCATATTGGATTCTTCAGCAAGTCGTAAAATAATAATGACACCCTCACCTTCTTCAGAAACACGTTTCATCACATCCCGCAAAGGCCAGCCACAATCTTCACGTTGACTACCAAATATATCACACATACTATTTTCAACATGAACACGAACTAAGGTTGGCTTATCAGGTACAGGCTCACCTTTAACTAATGCCAGGTGCACCTGTCCATCAATTACATTACGAAAGGCATGCAATTTAAAATCACCAACATCAGTTGGCATGTCACAATTAGCGGCACACTCAACCGTTTTTTCATTTTGCATACGATATTCAATTAAGTCTGCGATGGTACCGATTTTCAAATCGTGTTCGTTTGCAAACACTTCTAAATCCGGACGACGCGCCATGGTGCCATCTTCATTTAAAATTTCGACAATGACCGCTGCTGGTTCTCTGCCTGCAAGCCGTGCAATATCACAACCTGCTTCGGTATGTCCCGCACGCGTTAACACGCCACCCGGTTGAGCCATCAAAGGAAAAATATGACCTGGTTGAATAATACTCGCCGCCGTTGCATTTTCAGCTACCGCGGCTTGCACCGTCACTGCACGATCTGCCGCAGAGATACCCGTTGTTACTCCACTTGATGCTTCAATACTCACGGTAAAGTTAGTTGCATAAGCTTCATTATTATCTTCAACCATTAAAGGCAGTTTTAGTCGTTCGCAGCGCTCTTTAGTTAAGGTTAAACAAATAAGTCCGCGACCATTTGTTGCCATAAAATTTATATCTTCGGATTTAACACAATCAGCCGCAATAATGAGGTCACCTTCATTTTCACGATCTTCATCATCTATCAGGATAACCATTTTACCCTGACGAATATCTTCAATAATTTCTTTTGCGCTATTAAGAGCCATAATTTAAATCTTCTTTACTCTATTTAATAAAACCATGTTGATTAAGCATTTCCATGCTAATACCTGATGTTTTCTCTTCAGCTGCTTTATCACCCAAAACTAAGCGTTCAAGATAACGAGCGATGATATCTACTTCCAGGTTAACTTCAGTGCCGACTTTAAAATCACCCATTGTTGTTTCCTGTAAAGTGTGTGGCACGATATTAAGTTCAAATATAGCACCTTTCACAGCATTACCCGTTCAACTAATACCATCAACACAAATAGAGCCCTTTTCAGTAATATACTTTGCCATATCATCAGGCGACTGAAAAAGCCATCGCCGGGTAACTCAACGGCAGTTAAACATACGCCATTCACCGCAATACTATCACCCAACTGTACATCGCCTAGATCAAGCTTGTTGGTTAAGATACGTAATCGAGTATCATCACCTTTTGCTTCAATAGCAGCAACTTCACCAATAGATTGTATAATTCCTGTAAACACTTTAATGCTGTCTCACTTTTGCAGTTATTCGCATATCCTGCCCGACCATACGTTGATCGGTAATCTCAAGTTCAATTTTATCCTGCATAGCATCCAGTCCTGGTAATGCAAATAAACCCCGAGCTTCATTTCCCATTAATACCGGCGCCATATAAATAATTAGTTCATCAATCAAGCCAGCCTGTAACATTGCGCCGCTTAAGGTCGCTCCTGTTTCCAGTAACACATCATTAATGTGCATATCACTTAACTGTTGCAAAACGGACTTCAAATCAACATTTGTATTGCAGTAAGGCATCATCTGGATGTCTGCCCCTGCATTTTTCAATGCCTCAGCAATAGCTTCATCGGCACTACAGGTCATTAACACCGTGTTGCCGGCTTGTTTTAACATTTTGGCATCAACCGGCATACTTAAGTTTGTATCAACAACAACGCGAAGTGGCTGCTGTGTATTTATCTCATCCAGCCGCACGGTCATCGAGGGATCATCCGCTAAAACTGTCCCTACCCCGGTTAATATCGCATCACTTCTGGCACGTAACCGTTGTACATCTTGACGTGCCGCTGATGAGGTAATCCACTTACTTTCACCTGAAGCCATCGCCGTTCGGCCATCTAAACTCATTGCTAACTTACAACGCACATAAGGTAAACGCTGTTGCATACGTTTAATAAAACCTAAATTAAGCGCTTTTGCCTGTTCTTCTAACAAGCCAGTCTCAACAAAAATTCCTGCCGCTTCTAATTGCTTAAGGCCATTACCTGCCACCTTTGAATGTGGGTCGCTCATCGCAGCAATGACATGTTTCACCTTTGCCTTAATTAAAGCATCTGTACAAGGTGGTGTTTTGCCATGATGACAACAAGGCTCTAACGTTACATACGCAGTTGCGCCTTCTGCCTTATTCCCAGCCTGGTTAAGCGCATTGATTTCTGCATGCGCTTGCCCCGCTTTTTCATGCCAGCCTTCACCAATAACGTCGCCATCTTTTACCAGCACACAGCCAACATTGGGATTGGGAGACGTGGTATAAGTTCCTTTTTTTGCCAAATGCAATGCACGTGACATGAACTTATGATCATCAGCCGAAAATGACATGACTCATCCTCACTCATCTTCCGGCAATAATGATTTTTGTTGCCGCTTCACTTCCGGAGAAGGCCCTTTTTTCAGTTTTTCAATTTCTTCTTCAAAGGCACTGACATCTTCAAAACTCCGGTACACGGAAGCAAATCGAACATAAGCCACCTGGTCCAGGTCACGCAATTCATCCATGACAAAGCTGCCTACTTTATTAGCAGGAACTTCTCTGTCGCCGGTTGCACGCATACGCTTGGTAATATGTACAATGGCTTTTTCAATATCATCCGTTCCAACAGGGCGTTTTTCTAAAGCCCGCAGAATACCCGCGCGAAGCTTATTTTCATTAAACGGTTCACGCTGCCCACCTTGCTTAACAATATGAGGCATAACTAATTCAGCGGATTCAAACGTCGTAAAACGCTCGCCACAAGCCTGGCATTCACGGCGCCGTCTAACCATGGCACCTTCATTCGCTAACCGCGAATCAATTACCTTAGTGTCATCAGCGCTACAGAATGGGCAATGCATAGATTATTTATACACGGGTTTCTCTTTACAGAGAGCCAGTGCTTTAGCTTTTACATCGTTAATGACTTTTTCATCACCATTTGAATCAATCACATCACACATCCAGCCCGCTAAATCAGCGCAATCTTTTTCATCAAAACCACGCGTTGTAACAGCAGGTGTACCAACACGAATACCGCTGGTAACAAAGGGTGATTGCGGATCGTTGGGTACTGAATTCATATTGATTGTGATATTAGCCTGACCTAACCATGCATCCACTGCTTTACCGGTTAGACCTTTAGCAATAAAGCTAACTAAAAACAGATGATCGTCCGTTCCATCAGAAACAACATCATAACCACGTTCAATAAAGACCTTAGCCATGGATTTAGCATTGGTCACAACTTGCTGCTGGTATGCTTTGAATTCTGGTTGTAACGCTTCTTTAAACGCCACCGCTTTTGCAGCAATCACGTGCATCAATGGTCCACCTTGTGTACCAGGAAAAATCATTGAATTGAGTTTTTTCTCAATTTCAGGGTTCGCTTTTGCCAGGATGATACCGCCGCGAGGGCCACGTAATGTTTTGTGTGTCGTAGAGGTAGTTACGTCTGCGATACCTACCGGGCTTGGATAAACACCCGCAGCAACCAGGCCAGCAACATGGGCCATATCAACCAATAAATACGCACCAACTTTATCGGCAATATCACGGAAACGTTGCCAATCCACAACACGTGAATAAGCAGAAAAACCCGCAATAATCATTTTAGGTTTATGTTCTGTGGCCAGGGCTTCTACTTGGTCATAATCAATTTCGCCTGTTTCTTCATTCAAGCCATACTGCACTGAATTAAAAAGCTTGCCTGAAAAGCTCACTTTAGAACCGTGTGTTAAATGGCCACCATGTGCCAGGCTCATACCGAGTACGGTGTCGCCAGCATTTAATAAAGCGAAATAAACAGCCGCATTGGCTTGAGAACCTGAATGCGGTTGCACGTTGGCATAATCCGCAGCAAATAATTCTTTTACACGATCAATGGCTAACTGCTCTGCAATATCAACATACTCGCAACCACCGTAATAACGTTTGCCTGGATAGCCCTCAGCATACTTGTTAGTTAGTCCGGAACCTTGAGCTTCCATCACCCGCGGGCTGGCATAATTTTCTGAAGCAATTAACTCAATATGTTCTTCCTGGCGAATCTCTTCATTTTTAATTGCTTGTGCCAATTCATCATCAAAACCCGAAATGGTCATGTCTTTGTTGAACATGCTTAACCCCTAGATAATATCTTTAAAAATCAGTATGTTATTGAGCAAAATACAGCAGGGAGATTGTTGTATCAACCCAAGTTGAGCTCATAAAAAAAGGTCGATAATACTAACCGATCTGGGGGGAAAATGCATTGGCAGCAGCTTTGCCAAGGCAGAAATAAAAACCCCGCTCGAAAGCGGGGCTAAATCATCTTTTACTGAGAAATTTTGAGTTATTCTGCATCAGGGTCGTATTTTCCACCTACACCGACGGTTAAGGCTTCCTGGATTGCAGTAGGTGCACACATGATTGAAGCAAAGCTATTACTTCCCATCATCGATAAATCTGGGAAACTGATTGCGATACGAAACTCTGCATACAAGGAATAGACTTTACCTTTTGAAATAACCACTTCGTAAGGCAAATGACCGGTTGATTTCACGTTTTTGAAATCAATCTTATTCATAATGTATTTGTCACCACTACAATCAACTTGATCTGGGCCAGCCATGCTAACGCCAATCACTGTTTCTTCTTTGCCAGGTACATCGATACGGTAAACCTTAGCGACACCCATTTTATTACTCGTTAAAGCAGCCTCAACTTTTTCAATTGCAATTTGCTGGTTACCATAATCAGCCAACTCATGATAATCATCAAAGTAAGGCATTAACCACTTGTACTGATAATCTCGTAATTCTTTTGCTGTCACGCCTTCGTCAGGACCAAACTCTCCCATGTCACCCAGAGTACTTTTTAATTTAGCACTAATACCTGCTAAATCACTTTTCATACGGTAAGCATTCGCCATGTAGGTAGGGTTAGTAAAGGCAACCTGCACTTCCTCACCTACTTTAGTGATGGTCACACGCTGTGCTGCACCAAAAGCACCAAACTCTGAATTCGCGGCATTCTTTTTTAACGTATCATTAGTAACAATTAAAATTGTTGCTGTCGGGTAAGGAGAGTATTCACCCACAACTTCGAAACCCGCTGTTTGTAATTTAGTTTTAGTCGCTGTCGTGATACTTGCTATATCACCCGCTTTTTTCTCTGCCAAAATATAAGTCTTTAATTTGGCGTCTTCAGCAACACTTACCGCCGCATAAAGTAAGCCGACAGCAAGCATTAATAATTTCATTATTTTCATAAAAAATTTTCCCTGAAAAATTTTTATTGTAGGAGAAAAAAAGGGTCATGTACAACATGACCCTTTTTATTATTGCGTCTAAACTCTAAAAACTAAAAGTGGTTTAGAATTTCCAAGCCCAACTTGCTTCAAGCTCGTATTGAGTCATTTCAATAGTAATATTTTGCGATGGATTCAATGGATTAGCTCCTGTTTCTTCAGATTTAGGTGAGTACATGCCGGCAAAAGTAAATTCACTATCTGAACCTGTATCCATTGTAAAACCAAATGTTAAGTGTGTTTCCATTACAGCTGGCGCTAAAATATTAAACATTGTTTCTGATTTTGGAATTGGCATATCACCTTGGCTAATACCTACACGCCAAGTCATATCGTCAGCTGTTTTAAACTGGTAGCCTAATTTATAAATAGTCATGTCTGTCCAACCGAAGCCAGCACCATCAGAAGCACCTAAACATCTGGATGCAGTACCAGTTGCACAGCTATTTGATGGACCAACAAGATTACTAATAGGATTTGCTATTGCTTTAATATCGCTATAATAAATTTCTTGTATGTCAGCAGTAAATGTCGACTTAGGAGTAATATTCCAAGCTAAACCTAAGGTAAGAGTTGCCGGGATATCAAAGTCGCCACCTTCAGCAAAAAGACCAGCATATTTCGAGAATTTCGACATATCTGTTTCAGTTTGGTAAGACGCAGCAAGAGTTACGTCTTTCGCGACTTCACCTTGTATGCCAAATTTAAAACCAAAACCTGTAGAGGTGTCCACGCCATTATTTGTTAAGGCAGCATTATTCGCAGAAAAACCACCAAAATTAGCTAAACCTTTAGCCTCGAAACGCTGGTATGCAGCCATTAAACTCGCACCCCAAGATGCTGAGTTTGAAATTTTGCGTGAATATGTTGTTGCAATGAAAAGCTGCTCCAGGTTCACACCTGCAGTACCTGCACCAAATGTTCCTGCTGTTGTAATCGCATTACCAGCACCATCATTATGTTGCGCTACTCCACCTTGGTACTCAGTATTCATGCCACCATTACCATATACTGAAACTCCAACAGATTGTTCAGAATCTAACATCCAGTTTCGAGCAAAATGGGGAATTAGGAAGTAATCATTATCACTTTCACCAGTTTGCGCTGTAGCATTACCACCAAAAGTAAATGGGCAATTTACACCACAAGGTGTGCCATCAGTAATACCTGCCGCATCAGCAGTGGCAGAGTAACCACGTGATGAAGGAGAAAAAAGTGCTAAACCGATATCCATGCGGCTTCCAATTGTTACCATACCTGCCGGGTTTGTCGCAGCCGCCATAGCATCTTGTGATAAAGCAACACCACCACCAGCAAGACCTTTATTTTTAGTACCATAACCATGCGCAAAATAACCATTGGTTGCCATTGCGGTCATTGGTATTGTTAATGCTGTCGTCACAGCGCAGGCAATTAAACCTTTATTAAATGTATTCATTTTTGACTCTCTCCACTGTACATATTTAGAACTATAAGTTAGGTATTTATTTAGTATTATATTTTTTTAGCCATAAACTATCTTGTTATTACATGAATAACGAAATATCTGCTTCACCGGCAAATTCAAAGAATAAAGCCGCACCACCAAATTCAACGCCATCAATAAAGGCTTTTGGATTCAGATCAAATAAATCAACTGTCATTTGGCAAGCAATCATTCTTACTTCAGCTTCCTGACAAACTTCACGTAACTCTTCTAAGCTAGCTACACCTTTAGATTTCATTTTGTTTTTCATCATCATGGTCATCATGCTTTGCATGCCAGGAATCGCGGTACCGATAACCGGGAACCATTTGTCCATGGCCATTGGCATTGGCATACCTGGATTACCTAATGGGCTAACCTGAACATCAATTTTTTTCTTCAGTAATTGCAAACCATAAAAAGTGAAGAAAATTTCAACTTCATAACCGAGGGCTGAAGCCGTTGATGCCAGGATAAATGGCGGATAGCCCCAGTCCAGTGTGCCTTTAGTGGCAATAATTGCCAGTTTCTTTTCGCTCATAATAGTGTCCTTGATCTAATCGGGTATTCGAATTCAATATTAGTTATTGTAAGTATTTGGAAAATCAGTTCAGTGCGTTTAGGTACATAAAACTGAAATAATTGAAATGTATCGTCAAAAAGACAGTGAGAGAATAGATATTATTGCGATATAAATCGCATATTGGAGCCCGGGAAGGCATTTACTTTTAAATTACATAGAGAATTGATCAAGCTGGTAGTCTAAACCAGCGTAAATTAATAAGGTATGGTTTTATGTTACGCCAGATCTTTTCGTGCTTTACCCTTACCTTCACTAACCAGGTTCAGAGTATGTTTACACACCAGGTGGATTTTGCCGCGTGCTAACTCAATACAACGCTTGTGCTCAAAGTCTTTTAATATGCGACTGATCATTTCGCGCGTTGTTCCTAATTCATCCGCAACATCATTATGGGTGACTTTAATAGGATGGCCATTTGAGCGTTCAAATTGCTCTGCCAGCCATACTGCGACACGAAGATCGAGACGATCAAAGGCAAAACCCGAAATCAGGTCAACCATGTGTGATAAGCGACCGGTTAAAGTACGGAGAACGTAGTTTCTGAAACTCGCAGATTCATCCAGTCCTTTTTTAAAGGCTTGACGAGAGATAACCAAACCACTCATCCCTGTTTCAGTTCTGGCCATCATTGGATACTGCACACCATCCACCAGGTTATTGAGGTTATGGATACAGAGTTGGCCCGGTTCGACTCGATATAAAGTCACTTCCCGACCTTCGCCTGAGTCCCTAAATACCCTGACACACCCGTCTACGATCAGCATCAGGTGTTCACACACCATACCTTCCTGGAATAAAACGGTATTTGCCTCGAAGCTATGTAATTTCGCCCCGGCTAGCATATCCCAGCATTGTGGATCGGCCGTTTGGGTTAAATCAGGGTAATCAGACAATAAGCTTTTTAGTTCAGCAATATCTGACTGGTAATCAGTAGGAATAGGTGTAACTACGCTCATGGGGGTATCCTCATATACCTGAGAAATGGCTCAAATCAGGCATGCTTTTGTATCTTGTAACTATAATAGTTCCAACTACTTATTTTAGATGAACACTTACTAATTTCAACCATATTTCAGTAAAATTAACCGATCTGACACAGTTCATGGTGTCAGTGACTCAAAACCAGTCATTGCGAGGTAGGACTGAAAAACAAGTGTTTTTTAGTACTGACCTCAGAACCCTTACGGTTTCATCAGGCATTCATCAACAAACTCCGTTTGTTCTAATCACGCGGCAATCTCTTAACTTAACGAAATTTTTAGAAGATTGCTTCGTCGCTACGCTTCTCGCAATGACAGATAGCTACCTAGAAGTTCCAGTTAAATTGTGCACTGAAGATATTTACGTCGACATCATAACTACCGGTTAAAGTGTGACCGAAAGAATCATCAGTATTGTTAATATTGATATCATCAAAGAGTAAATGTGAAAAACCGACATCAATACTAAATGTGTCTGATGACTTGTAGCCAAAGCCAAGACTTAACCAGGTACGATCACTGTCTGGAATTCGTGGTGTCATTCGTTCAGCGCTTGGCACCGGTGTTTGATCCAGTGCAAGACCAGCTCGGTAAATCCATTTTGAATCCGCTTTGTAATTCACACCCAGTGAATAACGAAAGCTATCATCCCACTCTTCTCGAATTTCTGAATTTGCCTGGGCTGGATTTGAAAAATCTATGACGATTTTGTCAAAGCGACTCCACTTGGTCCAGGTGGCATCGGCTAATAATGTCCATTTCGAATCAAAGTCATGAGCCAGGCTTAAAGAAATAGTTTCTGGTAAATCAACACTGGTTGATGCCGCAGTATCAGTAAATGCACTGCTACCAGCATTAACTAAAAATGCATTTAATCCCGTTGAACGAGTAAAATCTGAAGTCCCCGTAATTCCATGATTGATATTAGAACGATAAGCAAGACCGATGCGCGTTGAATTACTAATATCATAGAGTAATCCCACATTCCATCCTAAGCTCCAGTCATCGCCAGTTAAAGACTGATTACTATCATTTGCTGCATTTCCTAAAGATAATCCAAACACCCCATTGCATGCTGCACCACCACCAGCAGCTAAACAAATTGCCGCACTGTCTAATTTATTTGCCAATGTTGCTTCTATGTACTGCACATTTATACCAAAGCCGACGGATAATTTATCACTTACTTTATAAGAAGCCGAAGGGTTAAAGTTAATTGTTGTAATTTCTGACTTTGTTGCATGATATCGTCCTACCCAGGTATCTGAGTATTCAGATGAATTACCAAATGGTACGTTAATGCCAAAACCAAAGGTCCATTTATCATTCAGCTCCCTGGCATAATAAAAGTTAGGAATTAACGGGGACGTACCTCCGTCATCATTTGTTCCTGTCAACGCTCCTCCACCTAAACTGGGATTTAGATTTGAACCCGCATCAGTATATGGTGACGAAACAGAAACATAGTGCCCAGCAAAAATATATTGCTTGCCTTTTAATTTACTTAAGCCCGCGGGATTAAAATAAGTGGTACTGGCATCTTCTGCGATAGCCGATGCGCCAGCAAAGGCACTACCCATTCCACTGGCGCTATGCTCTGCGATAGAAAAACCTGATGCATTGATATTTGATGAAACTAAAAGTGTTAAAGCTGGTACTGCAAAAGTTCTTTTTGTAAGTAACATTCCTGACTCCCCCCAGTTACTTTTGATTCTGTTCTTTTTTTTATTGCATTGAACTATATATCTAAGGCTACAAAAACAAAACCCCGTGAATAAAGAGTGATTTTATTTACTCACGTATCAGCTTTATTTTCTAACGCGCAAAAAAAAAGCCAGTTAAACTTTCGTTTAACTGGCCTTTTGTGAAGAAACTAAATCTTAGCTTTTCTTCATTAAGAAAACGAATTTACCGCCTTCTTCTTTTGATTCTTGTAGCTCGTTGCCTGTTTGTTTAGCAAAAGCTTCAAAATCTTTTACTGCACCTGGATCAGTTGCAATAATGTGCAGGACTTGTCCTGCTTCCATTCCAGCTAATGCTTTCTTAGCACGTAAAATTGGAAGTGGGCAGTTTAAGCCACTTGCGTCGAGTTCTTGATCGAAATCAGCCATTGATCTCTCCTAAAATTGAAATAAATGTTAATAACTTTATTGCTGAGCATATTAGCAAACAATCTATTACTTATATGTCATATAGAAATAGAAAACAACAATAATTCATAAAATCCGAGGGATTATACCCAAGTGAGCGCTGTAGTGGGTATATATAATAGTATATATAGAAAATTTATTTGGTAAATTGGCTATTGACAGGCAATTTTACAGCAAATTAGCCTAATCCAAGCAAAATAATTCCATATCCATTATATTCCGTGAACTCTTTGACTAAAACTGTGTCTTGAATGCTATATAACAAAATAATTGATCTCCCCATGCTTTATCGCCTATTGATATCCCTGTGTTTTTTCCTGTTTAGTAGCCTTGCTACAGCCAATAATATTGTATTACCGGATATAGGCGATAACGCGGGCAATATTTCGCCTGCCGAGGAATACCGTACCGGCGAAGCCGTTATTCGTAATATTCGGCGTGCGGGTGGGGTTTTAGACGACCCACTTATTCAAGGCTATTTAAATGAACTTGGTTACCGTTTAGTCGCCCCCTCCGAAACTCAGCAGGTTTTTCATTTTTTCCTGATTAAAGACACCTCGATCAATGCTTTTGCCCTCCCCGGTGGCTTTATTGGAATAAATGCGGGCTTAATCCTGGCAACAAAATCTGAAAGTGAGCTTGCGGGTGTTATGGCTCACGAAATAGCGCATATCACCCAACGCCACCATGCCCGTCAATATGAACAAGGGGAAAACAGTGTGCCGATTCTTGCTGCGTTGATTGCCGCCATGGTGCTTGGTAGCCAGGATAGTGATATTGGACAAGCTGCCTTAGCCACGGTAGCCGCAGACTCTGCTCAGCAACAAATCAATTTTACCCGTACCAATGAAAAAGAAGCCGATCGAATCGGTATCAAGCTTTTAATCAACGCGGAATTTAACCCGCACGGCATGGCCACCTTCTTTGACACCATGGATAAACAATCTCGTTTTTATGGTGACAGTATTCCCGAGTTTTTACGCTCTCACCCTGTCAACCCAGCCCGTATTGCCGATGCTCGACATCGTGCCAGCCAATATCCAAATGTATTAACAACAAGTTCAATTACATACCACCTATTAAGAACCCGGCTAGAGGTACTCGCCAGCGATGATAAAACCGCTTTACTTAATCGTTTTGCAAGCAAACTTAAAGAGGGGAATTATCAGAACAAAGAAGCAACACGCTATGGTTATGCATTAGCCTTAAAAGCTAATAAAAAATATGAAAAAGCGTTATCGCAAGCTCGCATACTATTAAAAAACAATCCAGAAGTTATTGCTTATCATATTTTAAAAGCGCAAATCGAAACCAGTGCAAAAAAATACACCGCAGCAATCAAAACATTTAAACAAATATTAACTCTCTACCCTGGCAACAGCACTATTAATCTTTTTTATGTAGAGACGTTACTTAAAGCGAATAAAATTAAACTCGCACATGAAATTATGCAGACACAAGTCACCACCTCGACAAAAACACCGCAGCTTTATCGTTTATTAGCTGAAACTCAGGCTAAATTAAACAAGCCGGCAAATAGCCATCAGTCCCTTGCCGAGTATTATTACCTGTTAGGGCAAACACATGATGCAATTAAGCAACTGGAAATTGGTTTAAAAATACCCAAGATTGATTTTTATTTAACCAATCGACTCGAAGCCCGCCTAAAAGAATTTAAAGAAGAATTGCACCAACTTAGATCAAATTAATTAGTCGTTCTGCCTTAAATTCAAATGCATATAAAAAAAAAGTATATAAGCATTTATCGATAAACTGAAACACGCAACGAAGACTTGCGATCTATTTTCACATCTGTAATGCTACGCACAAGTAGTGTGTAACAGTTTAGTTTATGCTCTGCCGGCTTAATGCTTCAATGAGCATAAAACCAAAAAAAATATTCTTATAAAAATATGTACAACGAGGAGGAGATCATGCGGAAACCCGCCAAGTTCCTAACTACAGCAAGTGCAATAATGATGCTATTAGGTGCAGCAGCTCTGGCCCCTACCGCCGCTATGGCAGTAGACGAAGAACTCGCAGCTAAAGGTAAAAAAATTGCTGAAAACCGTAAAAAAGGCAACTGTTTTACTTGCCACGCTTACAAAGGTGCACACCTTGCAGGCAATATCGGCCCAGCTCTAGATGGCATAGGTAAACGTAAAACGAAAAAAGAACTTTACGATCAAATTTGGGACGCAACTGCGATGAACCCGAATTCATCTATGCCTCCATTTGGTAAGTATGAAGCTCTCAGCAAAGACGAAGTTAAAGCTGTCGCTGAATGGGCATCTACCCTATAAAACCAAATAACTAAATTCTGGAGAATTAAATAATGCAACGTAGAACATTTATGAAAGGCACACTCGCAGCAAGCGGTGTAGCAGTTGCTGTTAGCGCGGGTTTATTAAACCCACGTACAGTATTAGCTGCCTGGCCTAAATCAGCTTTCGAATCAAAATCAGTACCTGACGCGTTAAGCGGCCTGGGCATCAGCACCACGTCAACGAGCGGCGACATCTCGATCAAAGCGCCTGACATTGCTGAAAACGGTGCGGTCGTGCCGGTGACAGTGAAAACGTCAATCGCGGGTGCAACATCAATCAGCATTTTAGCCGCTAAAAACGGTAGCCCGTTGGCAGCTAACTTCAACCTCAAGGGC
>CAMYJG010000053.1 GCA_947258695.1 uncultured Ectothiorhodospiraceae bacterium
TTAATTATAAAGATTAATTTTTGAATTAACACGGGTGCTAAATAGAGAGAAATCCGGGTCAGAGAGTAATTGTTTTTAATATAAGTCGGCTCGAATATTTGCGTAAATTGCTCTCTGACTCCTATTTTACGTGTAACAAGCGACTGTGATTAAAATCAACCCTGCAACCAATAAATTATTAAGCCATTTTCCATACCTTATCGTCGCGTACCATCGCATTCAGAATCGTAATCATTTTGCGCATACAAGCCGTTAAAGCGACTTTCTTGTGTTTCCCCTGTGCTACCAGCTTTTTATAAAATTGTTTCATGACTGGGTTATGTTGAATCGCCGACATCATCCCCATATAGAGAACGGTGCGGATGGGCGCTCTACCGCCTTTAATACGTCGTCTGCCTTTCATATAGCCACTATCGCGATTAAACGGAGCGAGACCGGCCAGGGCTGCGATCTGCCGATGAGACAGTTTTCCGAGTTCAGGTAACTCACCCAGTAAGGTGTAAGCAATCCCATCACCCACGCCCGGCGCGGAACTGATCACCTCATAGACACGCTGCCATTCCGTGATGGCAGAGACTTCCTTGGCAAGTCGGTCATTGACCCAGGTAATCTCCTTTTCGAGCATTTTAATACTACGACGGTGGGACGGGGCTAGTACCTTGGCGGCCTTATGTGATCGGTTTAATTCCTGTGTGCGTGTTTCATTCAATTGACGCTTACGTGCCAGTAAATCTCTGACGAGCCTTACTTTTTTACTGGGCAGTTGCCTGGGTTCTGGCTGCATCACCACCCCGAATTGGGCAATAAGTCGCGCATCGATTTTATCGGTCTTTGCAAAGACCCCTTGCGCCTTGGCAAACTGCCTGACCTGGATGGGCTGGACTACCACGACAGGTAATTCCTTTTCGGCACACGCCTCAACCAGACGCCGCTCATAGCCACCGGTGGCCTCGGCCAATATACGCGTTAACTGATAGCGGTTTAACTGCTTTATGAGCACTTTAACACCTTCTGATGTGTTGGCCGCTTGCCAGTGTTTACCGAGTTCATAGATGTAGATATCCAGTGTATCTTTACCGATATCAACACCCACATTTCTGTCCTGACTTCTTCTGTTTCGCTTGGTAGTTGTATTCATATCTCACCCTTGCTACATTCGGGCTCGAGGCCCTTTCGACTGTTCGAGTTAATCGTTGGATCGGTATAACGCCCACGCTTGTTAACGGGCTAGATCATATCTGCACCTGGCATTAATCGGGCTGTTATACCGAAAACCTGTTGCTGCAGGTTTGGGCCTCACTTTATCGCTTTCGGGGTAATAATAAAAATAATGTATTTTCCATCATTAGTAGTTCTTTTGTTGAGTACTATTATTTTTCTTATATATACAAAATTATTATAAATGCTTAAAACACCTAACAAGCGACTGTGGCGTCAACCCCATTAACTTTAGCCTATAAACCCCATTCAACCTGATCGCGTACCATCGCATTTAAAATGGTAATAAATTTTCTCATACATGCAGTTATCGCTACTTTTTTATGTTTACCCTGTGCGACTAAGCGTTTGTAAAAAGATTTAATCACAGGATTACATTGGGTAGCACTTAACGTTGCCATGTATAAAACGGTTCTCACATTTGCTCTGCCTCCTTGTACTCGACGTTTGCCTCTGAGCTTCCCGCTATCACGGTTTATTGGCGCAACACCAACTAATGCAGCAACCTGATTTTTATTTAAATCCCCGAGTTCAGGTAAATCCGCGAGCAAGGTATAAATTAATGTATCACCAACACCAGGAACGGATTTTAATATTGTTTGTTTTTCTGTCCATTCGGCCTGGTCTTTGACGTGTTTTGCTAAACGATTTTCTATGCGTTCTATTTCGTTATCTAAAGTTCGAATAATACGTTTAATTGAAACTTCTAATGTTTTCCCCATAATCTTAATACGATTAAGCTCTTGTGTTCGCAAACTCATTAACTGACGGCGTCGTGCAATTAAGTCTTTAATTGCTATGAGGTTTTTACTTTTACGCGGTGTGATTTTTGGTTTTGTCATCACTGCAAATAAGGCAATGATCTCCGCATCGATTTTATCGGTCTTCGCTAACTGATTCATGGCACCCGCAAAACGCCGAACTAATAAGGGTTTCACAATGCATACCGGAAGATGTTTTGTATAAGCCGCTTGAGCTAATTCAAATTCATATCGTCCTGTCGCTTCCATGACCATACGTTCAATATGGTAGTGGGATAATCGTTTTAAGAGACGCTTAATCCCTTCATTATTATTTTCTTCTTGAAAATGTGTTTTCTTTTCATGGATATAGACATCTAAAAAGCTTTTCCCGACATCAATTCCTACATTTATTGTTGTTTTACTCTTCTTTAGGTTTGTCATTAGGACTCTTCCTTGCTAAATTCGAGCTTGAAGCTCATTCGACTGTTCGAGTTAAAAAAACGGATCGGCTCAGTGTTCCCGCTTGTTAACGATCTTTTAGATCTATAAGTCATCGAACTACTGAACCGGTAACTTGCTGCTAACAGGTTACGGGCTTCACCTTACATTAATTTGGGTGATAATTGGGATGATTGAACCATACAAGCAAGTCAAGATCGCTCGTTACCACTCGCTGGGACTTTTAAAAAACGGCGCTTCGCTCTGCTTTTTAAAAGCCCCTTACTTAAGTCGTTATGCGCTACAAACCTAAAATGAAAATATTTACACTGGTATTTGTTCTTATGCTGTTATCTTTTTCAAACGCATTTTCAGGAAGCTGGAAATCTACGCAATATCTAATTGATATAAAATATGATGACAAAACATGGTCAATAATTAATGATTTAGATACAAAAGAAGATACATACATAGCATTAATTGATAATAAAGATGGTAGCTCACTTATCTTAAGGATAGAGCACATGGAGGATGCCTTAGAATATGATTATGAATTACTTGGTGACCATCTAGCTGACGGATTAAAGAACTCAGATCCTGAATTAGAAGTAATAAATACTAGTTATATTAATATTTCAGGGGAAAAATATTATTCTTTGCTATACAAATACAATAATAAAAAATTTGGCCTGCAACATATTCGGCATGCAATTAAGAAGAAGGAAGACTATATTATTATGCTTATGATGTCATGGCCAATAAACACTGAGCTAAATGATATTGCGCCAATAAAATTTATGTCTTTTTTAAATGGTATGAAATTAGGTGCTAAGTAAAACTAAGCGCATAACAAGTCGTTTAACTACGCAGGTTTTTCAAACCTGCCGGACTCTCAAAAGCGGCGCTCTAGCTTGCTTTTTCGAGCCCGTTAACTCAATCGTTATGTTTCAAAGGAAGTGAATCTATGCCAATAAATGTATTATTGAAATGTCATGACATAGAAACAACAAAGTCATTCTATTCAGAAATACTCGACTTTGAAGTAACAGACTCGGACGAAGGGACTTGCACTGTACAAAAAGAAGATTGCTCCATCATATTCACATCTGAAGATCTATGGTCAGGTCACCCAAAATGCACAGGTACTATCTATATGTTTATCGATGATGTGGATTCCTACTATGAATCAATAAAAGATAAAGCCATTATTCTCTGGCCACTGCAAGATATGCCATATGGCACTAGAGAATTTGGAACCAAAGATTATGATGAATACCATCTTGCATTTTCGCAAAAAACATAACAAGCGCGTCAAGCCGTTCGTTATACATATTATGGAGACTAAGCCATGGCAGTAAACGAATCAGACATAGCATTTATTAACCATAATTTAAGAAATAATATTGGTGTAGCCATTTCTTATTTGCAGTTAATGACGATTGACTCCCCTGACTTAGATAATAATGATCTTTTTAAATTTGCACTAGAAAACTTAAATCATTCAATCGAATTGACAGAGACAATTTCTGTTAAATGCAAGGCAAATAAAGCGGACCTGACAAAGCACAATCCCGAGCTTACTATCGTCCCACTTAAAGAATACTTGGAGAATCAGGCTAAACCCTGGTTCGATAAAATGAGAAAAATGTATGACATAGAAATTATTGACACCTATAAAATGCTTGATGAAGAAAAATATATCATAGTAGATGCCAATGCAAACCATCTCGCCAGAGAAAATATTATCAACAACGCAGTTAAAGCAGGTGCAACATTACTGACTGTTTCATATGTAATGAAAGAAGCTTATGGAGAAGTCAATTTCAAGGATAATGGTCGAGGCATGACTCAGGAAGATATCGATAAAATTTTGTTATCCATTCACGGTGACGGTGTAGTCCATGGGCTTGGTACAAAAGCTATTTTAAATATAGCCAAATCTCAAGGCTTCTATATTACATATAACTCGACGTTGGGTGAAGGCACAAACGTTAGGGTAATCACACCCTATATTAATGTATAACAAGCCATTCGTTTGTTACCGCCTAAAGCGCTGCGCGCTTTATCAGCGCCAACAATTCTAGCGTTTTTTTTAAAACGAGACGCGTTTAAATATTTCAATGGACTGTTGTTTATTTATCAACAGAAGGAAACTATATGAAAAATATATTACTGTTTATATTCCTTGTAAGCATCGCCAATATTACGCATGCAGACACTTTAAAAAACAAGCATCAAGCCAAAAAACTGGTTGAATCAGTCATGCAGCATATTGGTAAGGGCAATGTTGAAAAAGGGTTAAATCTCACAAAGCCATATTTAATCATTCCACTCCATGAATTTGATGGCGTATTAAATTCACTTCGAATGCAGGCACCCATGATGAATCAACGTTTTGGTAAAACAATTGGTGTTGAGTTATTAAAAACAGAAGAAGTTGGAAAGTCGTTAATGCTCATTATGTATATTCAGAAATTTGAAAAACATTTAATGCGTTGGAGATTTTACTTTTATAAAGGACAAAAAGGCTGGGTTTTGAATACCTTTAAAACTGACGACAGAATTAAGGAAATGTTTAGCTATTGAATACTCAATATTCAATTAAACATGCTCAATTTGCTCGTCGGGACCGAATATACCCCAAATTCATTGGCCGCAAGAAGCGATTCCTCACTTGCTATTGCTGATATCTGAGTTACATCTGTAGTGTCATAATAATTTATCTTTTACTATACTTAATTACTATCTTGATCGTGCTCACAAAATCATTAATAGTTCTTGCAATTGGCATTAAATAGACTCATATTTTATATGCAATTATTCAATGTCACATCGTTTTTTTATTAACGGGTCATTACTTAAATAGAGGATATAGAAAAATGGAAAATATCGCTGAAAAAGGTAGCCGTACTCTTGATGCCTCTGCCGACCTTAAAGATCTTCTTCGCCTTGCTCATGGCGCCCTGCACCGCATTCAACAAGATGTCCATGGCCGTAATTATGATGATGCCGAGATACTCTCGTTAAAGTTACATGACTTACGCAAAGATGCCGACAGTCTCAGCGAGGAAATTGCCAAGTATGTCAAAGAGATTGAAGTCAAAAACTATGGCTAGTGATTTATTTTTATTAGCCTTCAAAACTTTAGCGTGTCACTTATTTAATAGTTTGTTCTATAACACACCAAAAATAATCATATGCAGCTCATCAACTTCTTCAACTGTTAAATTAGTTAATCCCTTTTCATCGAGTTGTTGCTGTACTTCTTCAATCGTAAATGCTGCCCGTAATGAATTCTCAAAATCTTCCTTTAAGATATCCGGTTCATTACCGGCATATTCAGCAGACAAAAACTTAACCGTTTGTTCATCAAGCGGACGAATCAAATCCATGACAAAGATATGTGCAAAGGGTTTCGCGTGTTGCTGAATTGTCTCCCAGAAGGTGGAAGGATCATGCAAGTGGTGTATTAAACTATTACTGATAATTGCGTGATATTTTTGTTGTGGTAGTCGTGGATTGGGTAAGCATGTTTCAATCAACTTGATACGCATCGCCAGTTTTGCTTTGTCATTTAACTCGGCACCGTATTTCAGCATCTTTGCTGAACCATCTACCGCGTGAAAACCCGCGTCTGGGTATGCGGCAGCAACTCTGCGGGTAATATCACAAGGGCCACAGCCTAAATCAAGAATTACATCATTAAAACTTGAAGGGATATCGCTAAACTTTTGTTGTAACGTTTCAACGAACAGGTTGTGAGCATTGGAGAAGTCAGCATGAGCATAGGCTTTTGCCTGTTCTTCTCCAAGCATCAGTTCTGTTTCCGTAATTCGCTCCATCATAATTGTTGTATCTTTATTTAAGGCAGAATGCTTTCATTCTCAAAAAGCGATTCAATGGTTTCACGTTGACGCACTACGTGTACCTTGTCACCGTCCACCATAATTTCCGCCACCCGCGGCCGCGAGTTATAATTTGAACTCATGGTAAAACCGTATGCGCCTGATGATCGCACGGCTAATAAATCCCCTGTTGCTAAAACAAGATCACGATCTTTACCAATAAAATCACCGGTTTCACAAATTGGACCTACCAGGTCATAACACTGACTTTCCCCGTCTTTTTTTGTGACCGGAATAATATCCTGCCAGGCGCTATATAAAGCAGGTCGCATCAAATCATTCATCGCGGCATCGACAATGGCAAAATGTTTTTCATCGTTATTTTTCAAAAATTCAACCTGCGTGATCAAGACACCGGCATTACCCGCAATCGCCCGGCCGGGTTCAATTAAAATTTGTAACTCACGCCCTTTGAGTTTATCCGATAAGGCTTTGGCATACTCTTCGGGTAAGGGGGGTGTCTCATCACGGTATTGAATACCAAGGCCACCGCCTAAATCAAGGTGATGAATATGGATATCCATGCCAGCGAGTTGATCAATCAATATTAATACCCGATCTAACGCATCCATAAAAGGACGCGTTTCGGTGAGCTGTGAACCAATATGGCAATCCACGCCTTCAATTTTAATATTGGCTAACTCGCTGGCACGAACATAGACGTCTGGCGCCAGGTTAATATCAATACCAAATTTATTTTCTTTCAAGCCCGTAGAAATATAGGGGTGTGTTTTTGCATCGACATCCGGATTAACACGAATGGATATAGGTGCAACCATGTCCATGCCAGCAGCCACATCATTTAACAACACCAGCTCGGCTTCTGACTCGACATTAAAACAACGAATTCCAGCCTCTAAGGCACGACGCATTTCTGCCGCCGTTTTGCCAACACCAGAAAAGACAACTTTCGCGGCATCACCACCGGCAGCCAGTACCCGCTCAAGTTCGCCACCGGAAACAATATCAAAACCGGAACCGAGTTTTGCCAGTACATTTAAAACGGCGATATTCGAGTTTGCTTTTACCGCAAAACAAACCAGGTGATCGTGTGCCGCTAAGGCATCATCAAAAGCACGCCAATGACGCTCAAAAGTGGCACGTGAATAAATATAGCATGGCGAACCATGTGCCTTGACGATATCTTCGATCGCGACATCTTCAGCAAATAAACGATCATCTCGGTAGTTAAAATAGTCCATAGTTATTCCAGCTATCTACATTTACAGGGTGTTTAAAAAGGCAGGTAGTATTACTTATTTTGCAGCTGCTTTGCAGCATCTTTGGGTATGTATAATGGGCCTTTTTTACCGCAGCCACTTAACATGCTGCTAACACCCAGAATAACGACCAGTAGAATCATTGTTGCCTGTGGCCAGCAAATTTTCATGATTTTTCACGCCTTATCAAAAATTATTAAAATTATACGCGCTCACTCCCTGCTTGACTATTTCCCGTCATGCTTTTTACGCGTTACACTTAAATTTACCTGTTTAGAGTAAAAAAACACCTGGATATTAGCTTGCGCATTCATAGCCATATTTTCATTTCTGTCTTTCTTGCCACCGTGGTGCCCTTAGTGGCATTGGCGCTGGCGGCAAGTTATTACAGTGAAAATACCTATCAACGGGAGATTAAACGGGAAATTATCAACAGCCTGAACGGGGCCACGATCGAAATTTCACATGAGCTACAAAATACCCGTAATCTTGTGTTGGGTATCTCACGTGCTGTCGCGGTGAAATCATTTATTCCTGTTCTTAAATCTATCGCCGATGATGAAAACCATCCCAGCATCCGCTTATTAAGGCGGAAAATTAATCGTTACCTCGAAGGGTTTCAAACCATCATCCCCGGGGATTTTATTATCCGTGTACTTGATTTTCGTGGCGATACCCTGGTAAAGGTGAGCCACAATAAAACCAGCCAGGCTCAATATGAAAGTTTGCAAGGCATCAATTATGTTGAACACCAGGTATCAACCCCGAACTTTGTTAAAATATTAGAAAAATTGCCACCTGACGAGGTTGGTTTCTACCCATTACCGCATCATCACTTGGATAATGACAATAATGTTAACCGGCAATTGCTGGATTATGTCGTTCCCCTTTATGACAACGATAATAAGGAAAGATGGTTAGGCTCGCTGGTGGTAACCCTCAGTGGCGAACAACTCGATCATATTGTCAGTAATCTCACCCGGCTTTACAAAGGCAAACTATTCATAGCAGAAAATAACCCTGATGATGCTGGCCGACATGGATTACTGCTTTACCATGAAGAAGATAATTTAAACATTGCCCAGAATCGTTCTGCGTTATTCACACTGCAGCCTCCCATTAGCTCATTATTATTTAACGAAAGCATTCAAAACGCTGAAGGTGTGTTTAGAAAAAACAACTCGATTTATTATTATTCAGAATTTTATCCTTATCCAAATCGCTTAATTGGCTGGGTTGTTACCACTCAAATTGATGAACAGGTTTTATCAGCGCCATTTGAAAATATCCGTCTCGCGATCTGGTTGTTTGCAGCAACAGCATTATTGTTTACTTTAATTATGACGGGTTTTGCGGTAAGAAAAATATCAAAACCAATATGTAGCTTAGCTTATCAGCTCAAAAGTTTTGCTGATGGTAAATATGATCAACGAGCCAACGCTGAGCAATCCATAGCAGAAATTAAAGCACTTTCTTCTTCTTTTAATTACATGGCAGATACATTAGTACATACCCAGAATGAACGTGATAAAGCACAAGACATGGCGTTGCAAAACAATAAGCTGGCAAGTATCGGGCAAATGGCCGCAGGTATAGGGCATGAAATAAATAACCCATTAAATAATATTTTATCTTACTCTACCTTAATTAGCCGCACTGTCGCTAAAAATGCAGCTGATCTCGATACAAAAGCTTTATCAAATTTACAAAATGACATTGATTCTTTACGTAATGAAACTTTACGCGCCTCCGAAATCATTAAAGGCATTTTAAACTTTGGCCGGCAAATGCCTCCTCAGCTTGGTACTTTTTCAGTCAAAGAATGGCTGGAAAAATCAGTATCGCTGGTACAACAAACTGCTAAATCTCAACATATTAAGATTAAACTCAATTACCAGGGCGAGGATACATTTGAAGGTGATCAGGCCCAGCTGCAACAAGTTATTATCAATTTATTAATTAACGCCATTCAGGCCAGTGACAAAGACTCTGTTATTAATATTAATGTTAATTACGATGATGAATACCTGGAAGTCTGCATCCAGGATCAAGGTTGCGGTATTAAAGAAGAATTTCTGAATAATATTTATGACCCATTTTTCTCAACCAAGGCTGAAGGGGAAGGAAGTGGTTTAGGTTTATCTATTTGTTTAGGTATAATTGAGTCACACCATGGAAATTTACTCATCACGAATAATGCTCAAAATATGAAAGGCGCGACAGCAATACTCACTCTGCCGGTACTGAAAAATAAGGATAAATCGTGAAGCAACAACCCCGCATAATATTTGTTGATGATGATCCGAATGCCGGTGAACTGATGCTGCGTTTTAGTGAAGAAGCCAGTTACTCATGCACTGTTTTTCGACTTCCCGAAATGGCACTGGAACATTTTAAAAATGAGGGTGCCGATCTCATAGTCAGCGACCTGCGTATGCCAAAAATGACGGGGGTCGAATTATTACAGGCCGTCAGAGAACATACGCCAGACATACCCTTTATTATCATCACCGGTTTTGCCAATGTTGATGATGCGATCAATGCCTTGCGACTGGGTGCATCAGATTTCATTAAAAAACCTTTTGATATGGATGAATTACAAATTCTTATCGAAAAAACATTAGGACACCAGGCGTTGCTCGAGGAAAACCGTTTCTTAAAACGCCAGCTAAGTTTAGATCACAATAGCTTTGGCATGATTGGTTCATCTGACAACATGCAGGATGTCTATAAGCTCGTTAATAAAATATCAGATATTCGCTGTAACGTTATTATTCAGGGTGAATCAGGTACAGGTAAAGAGCTTGCGGCACGTGCTGTGCATTACCAAAGCCAGTTTGCTGATAAACCATTTGTCACCATCGATTGTGGCTCATTAACAGATTCATTACTTGAAAGTGAATTATTTGGTCATGAAAAAGGTGCGTTTACCGGCGCACAAAAAATGAAACAAGGTTTGCTTGAAGTCGCTTCTGGCGGTACCGTTTTTCTTGATGAAATTGGAAATATCTCGGATGCCATGCAAACTAAACTTATGCGTGTTATCCAGGAAAAACAAATCACGCGAGTCGGCGGTGTAACGCCGATTGATATTGATGTGCGTTTTATTGTCGCCAGCAATAAAGACCTGGAACGACTGGCTGTCGCTAATGAATTTCGTCATGATTTATATCATCGACTTAATGTTGTAAAACTCACTATGCCTCCTTTACGTGAACGTCGGGATGATATCCCATTACTGATCCAGCATTTTATAGATCTTTATGCGAAAGATTTCCAACGTGATGTTAAAGGCTTTGATGTAGATGCAATGAAAAAACTGGTAGCACATGACTGGCCTGGCAATGTAAGGGAACTGCAAAATTTAGTTGAACGATCAATTGCACTGGCTGACTCACCTGTCATGTCGCTTGATGAAATTACCAGTTTACGTTCTACAGATACTATTGATAGTGATTTACCCAGCCTTGAAGAACTGGAAAAACGTTACATTTTTAAATTACTGGATCGATTTAATGACAGCAGGGACAAAACGGCAGAAACATTAGGTATCAATAAATCGACTCTTTGGCGAAAGTTACAACAATATAAACAATAACCTCTCTACAACTAAACTTCTTTTATTATTGTGCAACCTTAATCGTGCACTTTGCACGACATTATTTGGGTATTCCCCAATATTTTTTTATAACTCATTGAAATTATTATAGTTTTATACTTGGCCTGGTCTTTGCTCTGTATCTAGTTACGTTATTTTGGAGGAATCAATATGCAACGTAGAACATTTATGAAAGGCACACTCGCAGCAAGTGGTGTCGCAGTTGCTGTTAGCGCGGGTTTATTAAGCCCACGTACAGTATTAGCTGCTTGGCCTAAATCAGCTTTCGAATCAAAATCAGTACCTGACGCGTTAAGCGGCCTGGGCATCAGCACCACGGCGACGAGCGGCGACATTTCGATCAAAGCGCCTGATATCGCTGAAAACGGTGCGGTCGTACCGGTGACAGTGAAAACGTCAATCGCGGGTGCAACATCAATCAGCATTTTAGCCGCTAAAAACGGTAGCCCGTTGGCAGCTAACTTCAACCTCAAGGGC
>CAMYJG010000054.1:0-11459 GCA_947258695.1 uncultured Ectothiorhodospiraceae bacterium
CGCTTCATCATTAATTTCTGAAGACTCAGATAACACTATTTCGTCATTTAGTTCAGCAAGTATTTTGTCAAGTTCTTCGTTCATTCTTATACATTTAACAGTTAATTAGATGGAATTCTGTAATTTACCTTGTTAGACAGAATTCTATCTAAATCATTTGAATTTTTTTATTTTAATGTCCATAATCCTAACAGGCTCAGGATGAGTTGACGAATATTTTTACACTAAGGAGGGTGTGATGAATGAACTTTCTGTATCCCGTTTCTGGGAAAAATTTATAAGAAAAACAAAAGATTATGGTGTAAAACCTGCTGCAGCACGCTGGTATGTGAGGGATGCTGAACTTTATATTAAAGCATATGCAAACACTAAATTATCTCAGCATGAACCTCATTTTGTTGAACAATATCTTGAAAGAAAAGGTAGAAACACTAGGCTGGAGTCATGGCAATTTATTCAGGTGATTACAGCAATTAAGATAATTTTCACCAAAATGGTGCACGTGAGTTGGGCGGAGGATTTTCCTTGGGAGCAATGGGTTGCTCAAGCTGAAAAGCGACCTAATGCTAACTCAAATAAGGTTAAAGTCTTATCTAAATCAGAGTTGGCTTATTTAAAAGAAAATTTAGAAATAAAAAGTCAAAGTTCAAAAGGAATATTTAACCAGGTTTATACTTTATACCCTCATCATATTGAAAATATTATTAAATGTATTCGTATTAATCACTATTCTAAACGAACTGAACAAACTTACCTTCACTGGTTTTTGCGCTATGTCGTTTTTCACAATTGTAAAGATCCTGCTACGTTAACAGATAATGAAATTGCTACTTATCTCGAGTACTTAGTCTTAAAAAGGAAAGTGTCTTCAAGCACACAAGGACTTGCTTTAAATGCGATTATTTTTTTCTATAAGAGAGTAATTGAACGTGAGGTAAATGAAGATATTCAATTCTTTCGCTCTAAAAAGCCTAAACGTTTACCTGTGGTTTTATCTAAATCAGAAGTGAGTTTATTACTAAAAGAAATCAATAAACCAGCCTGGCAGTTAATGGCATATTTATTATACGGTTGTGGGATGCGATTAATGGAAGCTGTAAGGTTACGAATATTGGATGTGGATTTTGATTATAAACAAATTTTAATTCGAAATGCGAAGGGTAATAAAGACAGGGTAGTACCCATTCCTGAAAAATTAATTGGATCATTAAAGATACAAATTAAGCATGCGACTCATTTACACCAAGAAGATATTAAAGGTGGTTTTGGCATGGTGTATATTCCTGATGCATTATCTAGAAAATATCCAAATGCTGAATTTGAATTACGTTGGCAATATGTTTTTCCTGCAACGGGGATTTCGGCTGATCCTAAAACAGGTATTAGACGGCGCCATCATATACATGAAAATGGTTTGCAAAAGACGATAAAGAAAACAGCTGAACGTGTTGGTATATTAAAAAGAGTGACATGCCATGTGCTACGCCATTCTTTTGCGACTCATTTATTAGAAAATGGTAGTGATATTCGAACGGTTCAGGAATTACTCGGTCATGCGGATGTTTCAACAACTATGATTTACACACATGTATTAAATAAACCGGGTGTAACAGTGACCAGCCCGTTAGATCTGCTGGATGTTTAAAAGCGTTTAGCCGTTTTGATTAATGGCATTAGCAATTTTGGTAAAGTCTGCTAACGATAAACGCTCAGGTCGAATAGTCGGCTCGATGTTGAGTTTTTCAATTTGCTCAACATCGAGTTGGCCTTTTAATATATTGCGTAAGGTTTTACGTCGTTGCGTGAAAGCATAGTTTACCAGCTTTGAAAACGCATCGAAGTCTTTGATATCAACGGGCGGTTTGTCGTGGGGGATCAAACGCACAATCGCCGAGTCCACTTTGGGTGGTGGTCTGAATGCACCGGGTTTAACCGTGAAGACATATTCTGCTTTGCAGTAGTATTGCAACATCACACCAAGGCGACCGTAAGCGGAGTCACCGGGATGGGCGACGATGCGGTCGACCACTTCTTTTTGTAACATGAAGTGCATGTCTTCAATGCAATCGTTATGTTCAAATAAGTGAAATAATAACGGTGTTGAAATGTTATAGGGCAGGTTGCCGATAATACGTAACTTCTTATCAGCTTTTTGTAAGGCACAAAAATCAAACTTGAGTGCATCGGCCTGGTGAATGCTTAAACCATCCTGGGTGACAAATTTAATTTTTAATAGTGGAATCAGATCTCGATCCAGTTCCACCACATCCATCGCGCCAATCTTATCCAGCACTAACTCGGTTAAGGCACCTTCACCGGGGCCGATTTCAATAATATGATCACCCGTTTTCGGGTTAATGTTATTCACTATGCGTTGAATAACATTATTGTCATGTAAAAAATTCTGACCGAACCGTTTGCGGGGTTTATGCGACATGTTCTTTACTTGGTTGCGTTTTTTCAGTCATTTGTATCGCCATGGCTAACGCGGCTTGTAAACTGCCAACATGGGCATTACCGGTTCCGGCTAAATCAAACGCGGTGCCATGATCCACCGAGGTACGGATGATGGGTAAACCCAGCGTCACATTCACCGCTTCACCAAAGCCGACGTGTTTTAATACCGGTAAGCCTTGATCGTGATACATCGCGAGTACCGCGTCAGCATTTTTCAGGTAACGATCCGTAAATAAGGTATCGGCGGGTAACGGGCCTTCAAGATTTAAACCCTGGTCTTTGAGTTCGTTGATTACCGGGGTAATGGTATCAATTTCTTCCATACCGAGGTGGCCGTCTTCACCGGCATGCGGGTTAAGGCCGCATATAAGAATGCGTGGCTTTTGAATCGCGAAATGATTTTTTAGATCATCATCTAAAATACGAATCACGTCGTTTAAACTTTCTTTTGTAATTGCTTGGCTGACCTCGGCTAGCGGTAAGTGTGTCGTCGCCAGTGCAACACGAAGTTGTTGTTCTGACTCCGGTGCAGCCAGCATCATCACCACTTTTTTTGTTTGCGTGAGTTCGGCTAAGTACTCGGTATGGCCGGTAAAAGGAATGCCGGCTTTATTGATGATGCCCTTGTGCATCGGGCCGGTGACAAGTGCAGCAAATTCACCACTTAGGCAGCCGCTGACTGCACGTTGTAAAGCATTTAACTGGCTTTGTGCATTGGCACTATCTGCACTGCCGCAAACATTTGGATTCGCTAACGGCTCGTTTAATACGCTTAAGTGGCCGGACGCTTGTGATTGCGTTTTGTTAGCATCGTAAGCGTGAATTGTCAGTGCTACACCAAGTTGATTGGCGCGTTGCTGTAACATTTTTGGATCGGCAATGCAGACCAGTTCATGTGCATGTGCTTGTTGAGCAAGTTGGATAACCAGGTCAGGCCCAATGCCGGCGGGTTCACCTGGGGTTATGGCGAAGCGCATGATTTATTTATTTGAACGGTAATCGACATACGCTTCTGCACGTAAGCGACGTAACCAGTCCTGAACCGCTTCTTCTGTTTTACGTTTGCGAATCAGTTGTATCGCCTGGCTGCGTTGAAATTGATCAGTATTGTCATGCTTGCGACGTGATAACACCTGCACAATATGCCAGCCAAACTGGGTTAAAAACGGTTCACTGATTTCACCGGGCTTGAGTTTATTCATTTCTTCTTCAAAGGCCGGTACCATGGTGCCCGGGCTCACCCAACCTAAACTACCGCCTTCGGCTGCTGCGGCTTTGTCATCTGAACTGGCGCGTGCCAGGCTGGCAAAGTCTTCACCATCTTTTATTCGTTGCAGTATTCCACTTAAGCGTAAACGTGCCTCTTCGCGATTCAATACTTGAGTCGGACGAATCAGGATATGCCGGGCCATGGTTTGATTAACAATGTGTTTTTGGCTATTGCTGCGTTTATCTTTTAGCTTGATGATATGAAAACCACTGGCACTGCGCAGCGGGCCTTTGATTTCATTCTTCGTCATTGTGCTAACTACCGAGGTAAACAAGGTCGGTAGTTGTGCTGTTTTACGCCAGCCTAAATCGCCACCTTTTAAGGCAAGCTCATCGTTTGAAACCGCGATGGCTTTCTGGCCGAAATCCGCGCCGTCATTTAATTCGGCAATGACTTTTTCAGCTGTTGCTTTGGCTTTTTCAATTTGTTCTGGTGTTGCTGCCTCGGGCGTGGCAATTAAAATATGACTGAGATGGTATTCGTCACCGGCAGAGCGGTCTTTGCCTGACTGGCTTAAGAAGTTATCAATTTCTTGTTCAGAAATATTCACTTTGTTTTCAACACGAATTTTACGCAGGCGCGAAATAGTGACTTCGCGGCGAATATTTTCACGGAATTCGGCGAACTCAAAACCATCCCTTTTTAATACCTCGCGAAACTGTTCCAACGAAAGGTTATTCTGGCGGGCAATATTATTGACGACGCGGTTGACCATTTCATCATTAATACGGATGCCGGTCTTTTTTGCCATTTCTAGTTGCAGTTTTTCCAGGATCAGGCGCTCAAGGACTTGTTTGCGCAAACGGTCTTCTGACGGCAGGCGGCTGCCTTGCTGCTGAATTTGCTGGCTAATGAGTTTGAGTCGATCATCGAGTTCAATCTGGGTGATGATATTGTCGTCGACCACGGCAATTATTTTGTCCAGTGGAACCACGGTGGTTTTTGCCGCGAGCTGGCTTGCCGGTAAAAGCAGTAAAAATAAGCTGAAAAATGAAAAAATACGCATCGAAAATCCTAAAAGCCGGTATAAAACAGGCGCGAATTATACCAGATTCTGGAAGATAATCGTCATTGCGGCATGATCTTAGCCGCAATCTAGTGGTTTATCTATTTAGATTCCGGCCAGAAGCATGCCGGAATGACGGTGCAATGACGGGGGAAGATAGTAGCCTGGTTATTGCTGGTGCAGGTACTGGCGTTCCAGGCCAAATCCACCCAGGCCTTTGAGAGTGAGCTCGAGGTAAATACCGCGGTCGGTCTGGGTACTGTCGATATAGCGTTCTTTTGTGGTGAGTTGCAGTCCCCAGCAACAACTTTCGTAATTAATAGCAAACAGGTTTTCGAGAATGTGTTCATTACGAATATCGTAGAGATGCGAGGCATTAAATTTCCAGCGTGGGCTCAGTTCCCAGTTGAATTTCATTTCACGGGTTTCCAGGGAGTCGCGTTGAAAGCGGTACGCCAGATCAAGATTGAATTTCTTATCTTGATAACCTAAACGGCTACTGCTGACGGCGGTTTCTTTTAGTTCAGGATCCCACTCGACTTGTGAAGCCAGGGTCCAGTTACCGGGCGCGGTTTTAAGCTCCGCGATGATATGAGAACGATCGGCGATTTCAATGGGATCGCTTGCATTGAGTTGGACTCTGCGATCTTTGAAATAATAAATTTGGCCGATACGCGCCATAAAGACTTCTTTACCGTTTTCCTGGTTAATAAACCGGGTGGCTAAGGCGGTAGTCAGACGGTTGTCATCGCCAATCCGGTCTTTGCCATTAAAGCGGTAATCGGCAAACGACTGGTTGATATTAAAGGCATAGACCGAGGTATCAAACAGGGGCAGGGCAGTTTGATCTTTATAAGGTACATAAACATAAAATAATTGCGGTTCAAGTGTCTGGATATAGTCGCTATTAAAAAACGAAGTATCGCGGTCAAAGAACAAGCCGCTGTTAAGGCTAAAGGTCGGAACGGTTCGGCTCAGTTCAGTTGGTCCGGTTGTTTGTTCTAAATTATATTGCGTGTGCTCTACAGCTAATTTTGGTTCAAAAAAACCGGCGGCTGATTTTATTGGGTATGAAATACGGGGTTTTAAATGTAAACGCTGGCCAATGACTTTAGCGTTGCTAGTATGATCAAAATAAACCGCTTCGGTTTCCAGCGCATAATTTAGCGCGTTGTCTTTAGCGGCATAACGCGAGTTAAAGGTGATTTGCGGTAAACGTTGATAAGGTTCAGCGCCACTCAGTATCTGGTGGTCTTCCACTTTAATATTAAGTAGCCAGTTTTGACTGTTATAGGCAATATCACCCGAGCGGATTAAATAAGTGGTACTGGTGCTGGTAATGTTGTCACTAAAATCAGTCAGATGATCGACATCGGCAACATAATTATATTCCGCTTTTGACTGCCAACCTAGTGCTGGTTGTGAAGTATGTTTCCAGTGCCAACGTTCGCGACTGTCGTTAACGAGTTTATCGTTATCTAAATAGTCTGCCGTCAAAATGCCGTTACTATTTTCAGTCAAATAACGAAACTCAGTTTGTAACATCAATCCTCGTTTGGTCATATTCCAGGGAGTAATGGTGGCATCCATTTGCGGATGAATATTCCAGTAATACGGTATTTTTATTTCTGTGCCATGCTGCTCAGAGACACCAATTGTAGGAAACAAAAAACCGGATAAACGATCTTCGCCAAGTGGAAAACGTAAATAGGGAAAATAAAAAAACGGCACATCTTTAAAACGCAACACGACATGTTTGGCTGAGCCCTGGTGGTTTTCATTGTTTAAGGTGATGCTATCTGCACTTAATAACCAGTCACTATTACCTGGGTCACAGGTGGTATAGGTTGCATCATTCAGCTCGGTGACGTTGGGGCTTTTAACTTCAATACTGCTGGCTTCACCCCGGGCACGACTGGTTAAACTCTGGTATTGCGCATTCTGTAATACCGCTTGTTCTGTTTTGAGATTAATATTGGCGGATTGACTGGTTATTTTAATACCCGGGGTAATAAAGTTAACGCTGCCCTGGGCATTCACTTCTTCCGTTTGTTTTTCGTATTCCGCTTGCTCAGTTTCTATGCGCTTATTCTTTTGTTGGATAACCACGTTGCCGGTAAAGCGGGAGACATTATTTTCATCCAGCTCAACCTTGTTGGATTGCAGATGTATTTTGTCATCTTTTGAAAAGGTGTCTTTGTTAATAATAGAGGCAGGCTGAACTTTGCAGAGTCCAGCTTCTGCAATAACCGTGGGGGACAGTAACAGGCTGGTAAAAATTAAGCCTGTAGTGATAAAGTAATTTTTTGTACTTATTTTAATCACAATGGATTCTTTGTGAGCTGCTAACCAGTAACCTGGCTTATTATATAGAGTATTGCGAAGAATAGGGGTTGATGCAGCAGATAAATATTTAAACTGTGTCGACCGCCCAAAGCTAACAACCGCATGGCAGGATGCTGACTTTTCCAACTCACGAAAAAATGGTTGTTTGGTTGACGGGATAACCACTGCCCAAGGTAGATGCCGATCAGAACAACACCAAACCACGGTAGAATGGGGACATAATCTACCGTAACCGGCAGTTTTGTTGTTAAGCCAAACCATTGCATATAGCTATGGTCAAAAACGGGGTGGCTGATGGTTTGCGCGATAATGATCAGGGCAAGACCAAGAAAAAGGTTAATGAAGCCGAGCTGAACAAAGAACAGGCCAAGTACACTGGCAACCGCAATAAAGTGCAAAATACCAAAAAAGATCATTGCCTTGGGAAATATGAACCAGCTACTGATGCTCACCAGGATGGAATAAAGAATAAGCAGTAACAGGCGTTTCTGAAACCGTTTTTTACGCAGGCCCTGGTAACTTGCCAGGTATAAGCTGATACCCATGATGCCTAAGAATAAGGTCACGATAAGGTCACGAAAATTTATCCAGAAGTTATCTTTCGTGAAGTTTTGCTCAATAAATCCGAAATAGTCTAAATCATAGCTAAAGTGATAAATAAACATCAATAAAATGGCAAAACCACGTGCCACGTCAAGAATTTGATAATGATTTTTAAGCCGCTTGTTTTTCATGCTTTAGACTTTGTTTTATAAAGGTATACTATGCCTGTTACTACCAGTCATTACGAAGGAGTAACACGACTGAAGTAATCTCATGGCAAAGAGCAGTAAACATGAGATTGCCACGTCTGCAGATAAAAATAATTATTTTCTCTGCCGCCTCGTTTATGCCCGTTCTTTGGGTGCAATGACGATGTGGAAAATATAATGGTGATATATTGTCCAGTGTTAGGAGAATAAAGTGGATCGACGATTAGAACAACTGAAAGTTTGGTTAAATGAGAGCGGGATAGTTTTTCAGGATATTGCACCTGCCTCTGCCGACGCCAGTTTTCGTCGCTATTTTCGTATTAAAGATGCTGAGCAAAGCTTCATCGTGATGGATGCGCCACCCGAAAAGGAAGACTGTAAACCTTTTATTCGCATTGCCAACATTCTATTAGGCTTTGGCTTAAACGTACCACAGATTTTACAACAGGATTTAGAGCAAGGTTTTTTATTGCTAAGCGATCTCGGCGATACTGTTTTCCTCTCGGTATTGAATAACAATAGCGTTGACGAGTTATATACCACGGCGATGCAGTCGATATTGTTGATGCAGAACAATGCCGTGCCGGATTTACCGCCTTATGATGAAACCTTGCTACGCACTGAACTTAACTTATTCCCCGACTGGTATTTGGCAAAGCAACTTGAGATCACGCTAGCAAAAGATCAACAACAAGTTCTTGAAGATGCCTTTGCTATCCTGGTAGAAAATGCATTAACCCAGCCGCAGGTATGTGTGCATCGTGATTATCATTCACGAAATTTAATGGTGAATGAAAATAATCCAGCAAGACCCGGCGTGATTGATTTTCAGGATGCCGTGATTGGCGCCGTGACCTATGATTTAGTTTCATTATTAAAAGATTGCTATATCACCTGGCCAAGAGAAAAAGTAGAAGCCTGGGTGAAATACTTTCATAGTGAAGCTGAATCACTGGGTATTATTAAAGCGGTGAGTTTTAAACAGTTCTTGCGTTGGTTTGATTTAATGGGACTGCAACGTCATATCAAGGTGGCGGGTATTTTTTCTCGTTTAAAACATCGTGATGGTAAAACCGGTTACCTTAAAGATATTCCACGAACCATGGATTACGTGTTTGAAGTGTTAGCGTTGTATCCCGAGTTTCAACCGTTACAAAAGTTATTAAGAGAAATCCTTTGAAAGCCATGATCTTAGCTGCGGGGCGCGGTGAACGAATGCGGCCGCTAACCGATACATTACCCAAGCCACTGTTAAGCGTGGGCGGTAAAATGTTGATTGAATATCACCTGGAAAAGTTAAAAGCAGCACAAATTACAGAGCTGGTAATTAACCATGCCTGGTTGGGTGAAAAAATTGAACAGGCATTAGGCGATGGTTCCGCTTATGGCTTAAACATTACTTACTCGGCAGAAGCAGAAGCGCTTGAAACGGCTGGCGGTATTGTTAACGCGTTACCGTTGTTGCGTGGTGAAAATGAAAACGATGAACCTTTCATTGTGATAAATGGTGATATCTTTTGTGATTATGATATCACTGCTTTGCCATCATCACTTCCGGGATTAGCGCATTTAGTGTTAGTTGATAATCCTGAACATCATCCCGATGGTGATTTTTCTTTAACAAGTTCAGGGATGCTAGGGCAAAAAGGAAAGGTAAAGTATACTTTTAGCGGCATAGGTATTTATCATCCTGATTTATTTAAAGAGTATGCAAAGAGTAAGCTGGCTTTAGCACCGGTTTTACGTGCAGCAATGGATAAAAAACAGGTAAGCGGTGAACTGTACCAGGGTATTTGGCATGATATTGGTACACCAGAAAGATTAAACGAGCTTGATCTATACTTAAAGAATAACCAGTGATTGTTCTGGTATTAGGTTGATTTGCTAATTGAATTTTCCCCCTCCTCCAGGGAGGGGGTTAGGGGGAGGGGAGTAGCTTTTGTTTACCCCTCCCTAACCCTCCCCTTAAAGGGGAGGGAACGAATAAGTCTAAAGGGTTTGATATGGGTGAAGAAATTCTTACCAGTAGTTTTGATGATGAAGATTTTAAGCGTTTTAAACAGGCTTTAGAAAAAGAAACCCGGTTATTGGAATCGTGGTTTAAGGAAAAAAAGTTTTCCTCGGCATCTTGTCGTGCAGGGTTTGAAATAGAATCCTGGTTGGTTGATGAACAGCTTCATCCTGCTTCCATTAATGAAACGTTTCTTGAAAAATTAAACAGTCCGCTTGCCAGTCCTGAGCTAGCCAGCTTCAATGTTGAGTTAAACAGCACGCCTTGTGATCTAAAAGGTGATGCATTAACACAAATGCAGAATGAGTTAGATGAAAACTGGCTCAAATGTAAAAAAACCGCAGAAGAATTACACAGTGATATTGTTATGGTGGGGATCTTGCCGACCCTGGATAATGATGTGTTACACCTGGCAAATATGTCAAAGATGAAACGTTACCGTGCATTAAACCGTGAAGTGTTACACCGGCGTAAAGGCAAGCCGCTGGTTTTTGATATTAACGGTGTTGAACATTTACGGGTGACTCATCGTGACGTAATGATGGAAGCGGCCGCGACCTCGTTCCAGATACATATACAGGTAAACCTGGATAACGCGGTACGCTTTTATAATGCCAGCGTTGCCATCACCGGGCCTTTACTGGCGTTAAGTGCCAACTCGCCTTACTTGTTTGGAAAAGATCTCTGGGATGAAACACGTATTCCTGTTTTTGAGCAGGCTGTTGCTGTCGGTGGTTATGATGGTGCTGCCTTTGGCCCGATCCGACGGGTGACCTTTGGCGATAGTTATATTCGGGAATCGTTGTTTGAATGCTTTAAAGAAAATCTTGAACATTACCCGGTCTTGCTACCGGTTGAATTTTCCGCGGATGATCCACTGGCACATTTACGCTTACACAATGGCACTATCTGGCGCTGGAACAGGCCTCTGATTGGTTATGATGATTCGGGCGAACCGCATTTAAGAATAGAACAACGTGTCGTACCTGCCGGCCCAACATCGCTGGATGCGATCGCTAACGCAGCCTTTTATTATGGTGCGGTGACGGCGTTGGCCGAACTGGATGAACCGGTTGAAAACCTGATCCCCTATAGTTATACCCGTGATAATTTTTATGCCGCGGCAAAGTCTGGCTTACGCAGTTCACAACGCTGGATTAATGGCGAGGAGATGAATGCGCGCGATTTGATACTGGAAAAACTATTACCGATGGCGCAGCAGGGTTTAATGTCTTTAGGTATATCAATGGAAGATAGCGATAAATACCTGGGTATTATTAAGGAGCGGGTTAAATCAGGACAAAATGGCAGTAGCTGGCAACGCTTGTTTGTTGCAAAGCATGGACGTGATATGAAGGAACTCACCCGTGCTTATATTCAAAATCAAAATAGCGGTGAGCCGGTTCATCTCTGGCATTGCCAGAAAGTAAATAAAGAGACCTCGAGCTTAACCGTCTTAGATGAAGTACCTGAAGGCTTAGCATTAGCGAAAGCAAATGAGTTGCAGAATTTTCTCTCAGGCCCGACTTTAATCCGTCTGTCTGGTGAGCGCAAAGATGTGTTGTTTGTCTCTGTTTTATTGCACGGTAATGAAACCACCGGTTGGGAAGCGGTGCG
>CAMYJG010000054.1:11526-12881 GCA_947258695.1 uncultured Ectothiorhodospiraceae bacterium
TTTAATCGCATATGGAAAAAGAATAATCATACTGCTGAAGGTGAGTTGGCAGCAGAATTATTGGAAATACTGCGATCCGTGACTTTATTTGCGGCGATCGATGTTCACAATAATACCGGGATAAATCCGCATTACGCCTGTATTAATGAGTTAAGTTCAGATTTTATGCATCTAGCCACCTTGTTTAGTCGAACCGTGGTGTATTTTCGCCGCCCAGACAGCGTACTTTCGTTGGCTTTATCAGAAATATGTCCGTCCACCACGGTTGAGTGTGGTAAAGCAGATAATGTGCAGGGCACAGAACACGCAAAAGAATTTCTTGATGCATGTTTGCACTTGCAGCACTTTCCAGGACATGAAGTCGCTGATCATGATATTGACGTTTTTCATACCGTGGCAACGGTGAAAGTCCCTGAAGATATTGATTTTGGGATTGAAACCAGCAAATCGACGATTAATTTTATCGGCAATATGGACCGTATGAACTTTCAGGAACTCTCTGCCGGTACCGTGTTGGCACATATAAATTGTGGAAAAAAGCTGGTACTGCATGCCTATAACGAAGAGGGTGAAGACGTCGCCGAGGACTATTTCTCCTGTGATAAGGATGTTTTACGCTTTGCCGTGCCACTGATGCCATCAATGTTGACCCTGGATGAGAAAATTATTCGCCAGGACTGCCTGTGTTATTTGATGGAGCGGCTGGATTACCAAAAATTGAAACTGCAACAGGCTGCAACAGACTAATTTCGATTTGTACCTTTTATATAGGTTGTTATAATCATTGACAGGTATTCTTTATAATAGGTCAGGATATGCAGATATTTCGAAATGGTATTTTAATTGTTGTTCTGATATCGTTTTTTTTCACCATCTCGATTGCCCGCGCAGACAACCAGGCTGAACTGGCGCAAAAATTTGCAGCTGCTCAACAACTGGCAGCACAAGGTAAGACCAAGCAGGCTATCATTGCTTATAAAACGCTGATTCGCTTAAATCCTCTTTTGCCCGAAGCTTACAATAACCTGGCGGCACTTTACTTAAAGCAAAAAAATGTTAAGGAAGCGAAGTATATTCTTGAGCAAGGTTTGCATGCGCACAAAGGTTACGGCGTGTTGTATGAAAGTTTGACGGCGATCAATGTTGCTATGGCACGAGAGGCTTACTCTAAAGCACTGCAAATTGATATTAAACCCTCTGATATTGCGATTGCATCGCTTTCGTTTAGCGAGCAAAAGCAAAAGCAGAAGCAAAGCAAAAATACTATCGTTATCTCTAAAGACACGAAAGAGACTACCGACACATCGGTTAACACGAAGAAAGAAATACAAACGGCTAAAGCTGAAAAACCAAGT
>CAMYJG010000055.1 GCA_947258695.1 uncultured Ectothiorhodospiraceae bacterium
AGTTTTTGACTCCTCCATCCTCCTCCAAATTATGGATGGAATTTACTTTTAGCGCGGTTACCCCTTTACCGCGCTATTTTTTTGCCTGAAATTTGTGAAAAACCTAAATAATTCACCGCAGAGACGATGACAGAACGTGCGGAGCAGGGTTAGGGTAATACTGACGAAGAGCAAAATTGCGGTTCATTAAGTGCAAAGAACGCAAGGTATACTTTTAAAATACTCGTAATGTTAACTGTCGATAGAGTGATTTATTTTTAGACTTTAGTAAGTTACTGAAATTATTGGTATTCTCTGTGCGCTTTGCGTCTCTGCGGTGAGACTCTTTTATTTTTTAAGTATTATTAGATTCAGGTGTTTTTCTACTTGTATCTTGCTCCTGCTTTCAGTAAAATTCCGCCTCTTTTTTGAACAGAACAAATATTTAACCGGACAGGCGAAATAATGAAAACTTTTAGTGCCAAGCCAGAAACTGTCAAACGCGATTGGTTCGTAATTGACGCAGAAAACAAAGTATTAGGTCGTTTGGCGACTGAAATTGCACGTCGTCTGCGCGGTAAGCATAAAGCTGAATATACTCCTCACGTTGATACAGGCGACTACATTGTTGTGATCAACGCGGACAAAGTAGCGGTAACAGGTAACAAATTTAAAGATAAAATCTACCACCGTCATACCGGTTACCCAGGTGGTTTAAAGTCGGTGAACTTCGAAAAGTTACAGGCTGAAAAACCAGAAATGATCATTGAAAAAGCGGTTAAAGGCATGCTGCCTAAAAACCCACTCGGTCGCGACATGTTCCGTAAACTGAAAGTTTATGCAGGTTCAGAACATAACCACGCGGCACAACAGCCAACAGCATTGGAAATCTAAATCATGGCAGAAACATATTACAGCACTGGTCGTCGCAAAAGCTCAACAGCACGTGTTTACCTGACTAAAGGTAGCGGCAACATCAACATTAATAACCGCACTATCGAACAATTTTTCGGTCGTGAAACATCTCGCATGATTGTGCGTCAACCATTAGAGTTAACGGATACATTAGCGGGTTTCGATGTGAACGTATTCGTTAAAGGTGGCGGTAACACAGGCCAAGCGGGTGCGATTCGTCACGGTATTACTCGTGCATTGATGGTTTATGATGAAACATTACGTTCTCCACTGCGTAAAGCAGGTTATGTAACGCGTGATGCGCGTGAAGTTGAACGTAAGAAAGTCGGCTTACACAAAGCACGTAAACGTCCACAATACTCAAAACGTTAATCGCGTTTTGTCTTTCCGGCCCCCGAGCCGGAATCCAGAAAAAAATCCGGCTTCTGCCGGATTTTTTTTGCCCACAACTCGTCATTCCGGCGTGTTTCTAGCCGGAATCTATTTTTTTAAGATCTGGATTCCGGCTAAAGGCCTGCCGGAATGACGTAGTTTTTTAAACCAAGGCTCTACGAACTAAATCTGTCTTAATACTTGCCTCTTTGGGGTAAAAGCTCCTGTTATTGCGGGTAAACGCCCTTACTTAATACCCAAAACCTTAACCGGCTTGTCATTACGAGAATAAACTGAAAATATAATTTTCTGTTTAGACGTGGCAATCTCATGATTAATTGCACTATTCGAGAGATTGTTTCGTCGCTACGCTTCTCACAATGACAGTCATTTACGAGTTGTCGCATATCTACAACACTTGATGTGAAAAGTGTGATCAAATCACTGTTTTAGTAATTAATTAAACGGTAATATTCTTTTGTAAATTAGAGAGTTACATGACTTTTGTAGCAAAAAAACAACAAATAGAAAAAATGTTGTTTTTTTGAAAATAAATGTTGCGTCTAGGGTACCACTGGCGTATAAATACTACCGTGAGTTTTACCTAACTAACTCTAATAAAAATATATATATTTTTAATAATTAATTAAAAAGGAAGGAGTTCATAATGAACAAAAAACTAATTGCAATCGCAGTTGCATCAGTAATGGCTACTCCAGTCATGGCTGCTGATCTTAAAATCTCTGGTCGTATAAACCAACAATTCACATCAAAAACTACAGATACGGCTACAACAAGTGTTGATGTACTAGATTACTCTGATGACGGTCATCAACGTATTCAGTTCGACGCTAAAGCAGGTAATGCTTTCGGTCGTGTTGCATTTGATGCACGTCAAGGCAGACTAGGTGGCGGTGGTTCTGCTGACCGTGATAGTTATATCGGTTACAAATTCGGTGGTTCTTCAATCCAGTTCGGTCGTATGGCGAATGCTGGTAAAAACATCGAAAAAGACCCGTTCATCGCAACGTTCTTAGGTGTTCGTTCAACTGTTGCTTCAGCAACAGGTTCATCATCTTTCAATGCTTATGATTCAAACGGTTTCATCAGTGATATTGCGCAGTTTGCAACTAAAGCTGGCGGTGTTGCTATTAAAGTTCAAGTGGGTTTATCTGACAACGATGCTGCTAACGCGACTACTCCTGGTGCAACTAACCAAGGTCACGTTGGTGTTGCTTTATCAGGTAAAGCTGGTGGCGTACGTTGGTTCATATCTAACAATAACGGTAACGCTGATGAAGGTACAACTTCAAACGATCAGGACATCACGAAAGTTGGTGCAAGCATGAAGTTCGGTAAAGTTAAAACTTCTTTAGCACTTAAAACTTATGAAGATAACGGCCAAGAACACGAATCTATTACTCTTCGTGCGAACATGGGCTTCGGTGGCGGTTTAACTGGTTACGTGGGTTATGCTACAGCTTCTTCAAAAGCATCTGCTGCTGCAGTTGAGATAGATTCAACTTGGTTACGTTTAGCAGTTGCTAAGAAGTTAAACAAGAGCACTACATTCTACGGCGGTTACACTGCAACTGACGTAGACGCTGCTACTGGTACTGACACTTCAGAAATTGGTGTAGGTATGACTATCAAGTTCTAAGTTTGATTTAAACTTAACACTTGTTAAGAAAGGGACGCTTCGGCGTCCCTTTTTTTATGCCTGGTATTTAATCTTACATTTGCTTGATTTGTGCACTATTTGTACATACAATTAAAGCATGAAGTTAGAATGGAATCTACAGAAAGCGGCTGAGAATTTACGGAAACATGGTGTTAATTTTGCAGATGCTGTCATTGCTTTAGAGGATGATAATGCCCTCACTATTGAAGATAAAGACCATGATGAACAGCGGTTTAAAACATTAGGCATGGGACCAAACTTAAATATTCTCTATGTTGTTTATACAGTTCGAGAAAGTGATTGCATTCGGATCATTTCAGCTCGTAAAGCAGATAGAGGTGAAATTAAACAGTATTATCATGGTGTGGATTATGAGTGAAGATTTCAGTAATGGAAAACGCGGTGCAGTTATCAAAACTGATCCAAATAAAGTACGCATTACCATCCGCTTAGATCGCGATATCATCGAGCACTTTAAGGAGCAGGTTAATGCAGCAGGCGGTGGCAATTATCAAACACTTATTAATGCTGCGTTGCGTGATTATATTCAGGCACACGACAAATCCTTAGAGGATGCTTTACGAAAAGTTATTCGCGAAGAATTAAAGCAAGCTGGCTAAGCTCGAAAATAAAGGTTTATAGCTGTAGATATTAGTATGTCCCTTTGGTTGCTTTTTTTTAGTGCGTTTATCTCTTCCACCCTGTTTCCGGGGGGATCTGAAGCGGTACTTGCTTACCTTTCATCTGATACAGCGCAATCGCTTTTTCTTTTAGTACTCGTTGCAACACTGGGTAATACCCTGGGAGGCATGAGTTCCTGGTTGGTTGGGCGCCTGATTAGCATTCGCTACCCGACTACAAGATTAGATAAACCTTCACAGCAGCAGGCTGTCGAACGGTTGCAAAAATACGGCAGCCCGGTTTTATTGTTGTCGTGGCTGCCGGTGATTGGCGACCCTTTATGTGTTGCGGCTGGTTGGTTACGTATTCACTGGTTATGGAGTTTGTTGTTTATTGCCGTGGGTAAGTGCCTGCGGTATGTCGTGGTGGTTTATTTGGTAATGTAGTCAGGTTATGGGCTGTCATTACCCATCATATCATTGCGCTTAATAATCACTTCGTAGTTTATCGAGCATTCCTCCGTCATTCCGGCATGCTTCTAGCCGGAATCTATAAGATATAAACCACTAGATTGCGGCTAAGATCATGCCGCAATGACGAGCAAGCCCTGAACTTTAACTTAAAAACATGCTCAGCATATTCTGCTAGGAGACATGTTGTTTATGGCGAAGCAATCTCTAGACAAAAGTGCCATACATCGTGAGATTACCACGATTCGCTCTGCTCGCTCGTTTATGCCCGTTCTTTGGGAGTAATGACGATTCATTGTTTAGGTATATTCTATTTATTAATCAATGCTAAAATACCGTTTTAAACCAGATATCTAGCCGTATTTATGAGCCAAACCCTTAATCCAGCCAAGCGCATCCGTGAAATTCCCTATAATTACACCTCGTTTTCCGATCGCGAGATTGTGATTCGTTTTCTTGGCGAATCTGCCTGGGATATTTTGCAGTCTTTACGCCAGGAGCGGGTCACCGGGCGCTCTGCACGGATGTTGTTTGAGGTACTGGGTGATATCTGGGTGGTAAACCGTAACCCGTTTATCCAGGATGATTTGCTGGAAAATGCCAAGCGTCGTCAAATGTTGATAAAAGCATTACACCATCGTCTCGATCAGATTGAGTCGCGGGCTAACGGTGGAGACAACACAAGCTCAACTAACCAACAGGCACTCGAGCTGGCTTCTTTAACCCGTGATGCGATTACTCGCTTTGAAGCCTGGTTCCCACAGCAGTCTGAGTTACGAAATAAAATATTAAAACGGCTTAAAAAAGTCACTCGCGCCGACAACATTTGTTTTGATGGTTTAGCGCGGGTCTCGCATGTCACCGATGCTTCAGACTGGCGGGTAGAATACCCGGTCGTGGTACTTAACCCGGACTCGGAACGTGAAATTCATGACATTGTTATTGCCTGTCGTGAGCTGGGTCTCGCCATTATTCCTCGTGGTGGTGGTACCGGCTATACCGGTGGTGCGGTACCGTTAACCAAGAATTGCGCGGTGATCAATACGGAAAAACTCGATGCACTGGGTGAAGTCGTACTAAGAGAAATCCCGGGTGTAGATAAACCAGTACCGACCGTTCACTGTGAAGTGGGTGTGGTGACGCGCCGGGTGTCAGAACGGGCAGAGGCCGCGGGTTATGTGTTTGCGGTTGATCCGACTTCGCAGGATGCCTCCTGTATTGGCGGTAATATCGCGATGAATGCCGGTGGTAAAAAAGCCGTGTTATGGGGTACTACGCTCGATAACCTGGTTTCATGGCGCATGGTGATGCCGGATAACTCCTGGCTTGAGGCTGAACGACTCAATCACAACCTTGGCAAAATTCATGATGTTGAAACCGCGGAGTTTCGTTTAACCCGTTATGACAGTAACGGGGTAACACCCCTTTCTGATCCGGAAATATTAAAAATCCCGGGTGTGCAATTGCGTAAACAGGGTTTAGGTAAAGATGTTACCAATAAATTTTTAGGCGGCTTGCCGGGCATACAAAAAGAAGGTTGTGATGGCATTATTACCTCGGCTGTTTTTACTTTGCATACCATGCCAAAGTTTATTCGTACGGTTTGCCTGGAATTTTTTGCCGCGGATTTACACAAAGCCGTGCCGGCAATTACTGAAACAAAAGATTACCTGGATAATTTAGCAAACATTCAACTCGCGGGCATGGAACACCTGGATGAACGTTATGTAAAAGCGGTTGATTACACTACCAAGGCGCCTCGTCGAGACTTACCTAAAATGGTATTGCTGATCGATATCGCCGGTGAAGATGACAATCTCGTTGCCGAGGCAGCGTCTGAAGTGGTACGACTGGCCAATGCGCGTGAGGCTGAAGGCTTTATCGCGGTGAGCCGCGAGGCGAGAAAACAATTCTGGTCTGATCGTTCACGTACGGCTGCTATAGCCGCACATACTAATGCCTTTAAGATCAATGAAGACGTGGTTATTCCTCTACCGCGCTTATCCGAATATAACGATGGCATTGAACGCATCAATATTGAGTTATCAACGAAAAATAAACTGGCGATGATAGAAGAGGTACAAGCTTATCTTAAAACAGATATGCCGGAACTTCATACCTTAGTCGCGGGACAGGTGCCTGACTATAAAGATAGTGATGAACATATCGCGATTATTGAGGCAAAGAAAAAGGCCGCACTATCACACTTACAGCAAACCTATGATTGTTGGAAAACGATCTTAGAAAAAATTGATGAACCAGCGAATAAACATTTAGATTTGCTCAATGATGAAACACAGGCAACGATTCAAGATGGTGATACGTTGTTTCATTTACTGCAACGCCGTGAACTGCGTATTTCTTATCAACGTTATATAGAAAAACCACTGAAAGACATTTTTTCCGGTCATGATTTAGAAGGCGTCAGAAAGAAACTCGATAGTATTCATACTGAAATTCGTTCCAGCCGTTTGTTTGTCGCAACGCACATGCATGCCGGTGACGGTAACGTTCACACCAATATCCCGGTTAACTCAAATGATTACAGCATGATGCATGAAGCCGATAAGGTGGTAGAGCGCATTATGGAATTAGCCGAAAATTTAGGTGGCGTTATTTCCGGTGAGCATGGTATCGGTATTACCAAGATGCAATTTTTAGCGGATGACATAAAGCAAGAATTTGCGAGTTATAAATCCGATGTTGACCCTGACACATTATTTAACCCGGGTAAACTTGTTGCAGAATCCGGTTTGGAAAATGCCTATACCCCCTCGTTACGTTTAGTTGAACAAGAAGCACTGATCCTTGAAGCCAGTGAGTTAGGTGAGCTTAACAACATGGTGAAAGATTGTTTACGTTGCGGTAAATGTAAACCGGAATGTAACACTCATATCCCACGTGCCAATATGTTGTATTCACCGCGTAATAAAATATTAGCGTCGGGTTTGATTATTGAAGCGTTTCTTTATGAAGAACAAACTCGACGTGGCGTTTCTTTACGTCATTTTGAAGAAATGAATGATATTGCTGATCATTGTACGGTTTGTCATAAGTGTTTATCACCTTGCCCGGTGAATATTGATTTTGGTGATGTTTCGATCACCATGCGTACCATCCTAAAAAATAAGGGTGAAAAGCACTTTAATATCGGCAGTTGGTTGTCAATGCAGTTCCTTAACATTAAGGATCCACGTACCATAAAAATTATGCGTAAAGGCATGATTGAATGGGGTTATAAGGCACAACGATTTGCTTCTAACTGGTTAAGTCGCTTTAAAATCGTTACTAAAGATAAACAACCTGCAGCAACCACCGGTTTAACCCGGGCAAGTCAGCAGGTAGTTCACTTTATGTCTAAACCAATGCCGGCAAAAATACCGAAGCAAACTTCACGTGCAGTTCTAAACATAGAAGATGATAAAGTCATTCCTATACTTCGTGATCCAGCTAAAGTAACCGATGATTCTGATGCAGTGTTTTACTTCCCGGGTTGTGGCTCGGAACGCTTGTTTGGTGATATTGGTTTAGCAACCTTAGCCATGTTATATGAAGCCGGTGTGCAAACCGTGTTGCCACCAGGTTATTTATGTTGTGGTTACCCACAACGTGCCGGTGGTGATGCAGAGAAAGGCTTAGAAATCGCGGTAGATAACCAGGTCTTGTTTCACCGTGTTGCCAACACATTAAATTACATGGATATCAAAACAGTGATTGTTTCCTGTGGTACCTGCATGGATCAATTGCTGCAATACCAGTTTGATAAAATATTCCCGGGTTGTCGCTTGCTCGATATTCATGAATACCTGATGGAAAAAGGTGTACGAACAGATGCAAATAATGAGATGCAGTACATGTATCATGATCCTTGTCATACCCCAATGAAAAAGCATAACCCTATCCGTGTTTCTGAAACATTACTGGGACAAAATGTATTAGCATCAGATCGTTGTTGCGGTGAGGCGGGTACTTTATCAGTCAGTCGTCCGGATATTTCAACGCAGATCCGTTTTCGTAAGCAAGAAGAATTACAAAAAGGCATCAGCCAGTTAACCGGTGATGTGAAAGTTAAAAATAATAAAGTGAAATTATTGACCTCCTGTCCTGCGTGCCAACAAGGCTTGTCACGTTACGAAAGGGAGACGGGTTTGGAAACCGAGTATATTGTTATTGAGTTAGCTAAACGCACCCTGGGTGAGAACTGGGAAAAAGAATTTGTTAATAAAACTCTAAAGGGTGGTATTGAAAGAGTATTGTTATAAATCACTGTCATTGCGGTGTGCTTCTAGCCGCAATCTAGTGATTAATATTTTATAGATTCCGGCTAAAAACATGCCGGAATGACAGGTATAAAAACTTATTTTATGGTCTTAACACCATCCGGTGTGCCCAGCAGTAATACGTCCGCAGGTTTAATTGCAAATAAACCGTTTGTTACAACGCCGGTAATCCCATTGAGGATTTCTTCGACCTTGGTCGGTTCCATAATTTCAAGGTTATGCACATCAAGTATGATATTGCCGTTATCTGTTGTGAAGCCTTCGCGTAAAACAGGTTCGCCACCGATTTTTTTAATGATTTCACGGGCAACCAGGCTGCGCGCCATTGGGATAACTTCAACCGGAAGCGGAAATTTACCCATAACATCAACCAGTTTGCTTTCATCTGCAATACAAACAAACTTTTTACTTGCTGCGGCAACAATTTTTTCACGTGTTAATGCACCACCGCCACCTTTGACCAGGTGTAAGTGTTTATTCGATTCGTCTGCGCCATCAACATAAACCGCTATATCAGAAACAGAGTTAAGATCGAAAACCTCAATACCATGCCCTTTGAGACGTTCGGCACTGGCTTCTGAGCTGGCGACGGTGCCTTCAATCTTGTTTTTAATTTTAGCTAATTCATCAATAAAGAAATTGGCGGTTGATCCTGTACCAACACCAACTATGGTGCCGGGTTCAATGTATTCGATGGCAGCTTTGGCGACTGCTTGTTTCATTTCGTCTTGAGTCATTTTTCTCTCCTGCCAGCGGGTTTTAGCCAACATTTGGATATTGTTAAATTTTAGAAATTCTATAAATAAAGGTGCGGTATTATATTAATTAAAGCAGATATAAGCCACCATTCTGCTGAGCCTGTTTTTCCGACAGGCTGAGGTGAAAAGGCGGTGCCTTACATGTTATAAGTTATTAGCGATGCGGAAAATTAAAATTAGCGGTAAAAAAGAACAAAAATGACAGAAAACTATAAAAATAAGGTTGAGCAGGCCAACGTTTACGATGTGGCGGTAAAAACACCGTTGGAACCAGCTTTACGGCTATCTGCACGGCTGGATAACAATGTCTGGATTAAGCGCGAAGACCTGCAACCGGTTTATTCGTTTAAATTACGTGGCGCGTATAACAAAATTGTCCAGCTTTCTGATGCCGATAAGGAAAAAGGTGTGATAACAGCATCGGCAGGTAACCACGCCCAGGGCGTTGCGTTGGCGGCTAAACGATTAGGCTTGAAGTCACTGATCGTGATGCCTAAAACCACGCCGAATATTAAGGTTTCAGCTGTTCGTGATTTTGGAGGAGAAATTGAATTAGTTGGCAATGCTTATGATGATGCTTCTGCCCATGCATTGCAGCGAGCAACTGACACGGGCATGACATTTGTACACCCATATGATGATCCGGAAGTGATTGCCGGCCAGGGAACAGTGGCAAAAGAAATATTGCAACAGTTGCAGCAACAAGCCTCTACTGAACCCGATATCGTTTTTGTCCCGGTTGGTGGTGGTGGATTAATTGCTGGTGTTTCTGCTTATTTGAAAGCGATTAACCCTGCAATTCGTATTATTGGCGTAGAGCCTGATGATGCACCGTGTATGCATGATGCATTGAAGGCAAATGAACGCGTTGTGCTGGAACAAGTTGGTATTTTTGCCGATGGTGTTGCCGTAAAACAGGTGGGTGAAGAGCCATTCAGGGTTGCGCAAAAGTGTGTTGATGACATGATTTTGGTGTCTACCGATGAAATCTGTGCAGCAATAAAAGATATCTTTGATGATACGCGTTCAATCACTGAACCAGCGGGCGCATTAGCCGTCGCCGGTATGAAAAAGTATGTTGAAGCCAATAAGATACAAAACCAGACGCTTGTTGTTATAGACAGTGGTGCCAATATCAACTTTGATCGTTTACGCCATGTCGCTGAACGTTCAGAACTGGGTGAGCATCGCGAAGCCTTATTCGCGGTGACGATTGCAGAAGAAATTGGCAGCTTTAGAAAATTCTGTGAGTTGATTGGTTTACGCGGTATGACCGAATTTAATTATCGCTATGCTGATCCTACTCAGGCACATATTTTTGTTGGTGTTAAGCTGGAAAATGGCCTGGAAGAGAAAAATGAATTGCTAACATTATTGCATAATGAAAATTATGACGTCGAAGACATGACCGATAATGAAATGGCTAAACTACACGTTCGTTATATGGTCGGCGGACGTGGTAATGGTGTAGAAAACGAGCATTTATATCGTTTTGAATTTCCTGAACGGCCGGGCGCCTTATTGCGTTTTTTAAATTTCATGGGCGAGCGCTGGAATATCAGCCTGTTTCATTATCGAAATCATGGCGCTGCCTATGGACGAGTGTTGGTCGGGATCCAGGTTCCAGAGAAAGATCATGAAGCGTTAGACTTATTTTTACAAAATCTAGGTTATACATGGTGGGAAGAGACGGATAACCCAGCCTACAAGATGTTCCTCTCATAAATAACAAGAAAACCGATAACTGCGTTAAAAACCTATTCAAAATGCTCATTCACTGCGTGTGAACTCCGCTTTTTCATAACTTTTTGCCTTGTTCTCAGTCTTCTTGCTATCTATGACTGAGTTGTGTAGCTATGAAAATAAGCTTTCAGGCATAAAAAAAGCCGGTTCTTCACAGAACCGGCTTTAATTTTTTAGAAAAATCTCTAAAAATTGAGCTTATCGCTTACTTTTTCTTTTTACGACGCGCTTTTTTCTTAGATGTTTTTTTCTTAGCTTTCTTTTTAGCTACTTTTTTCTTGGCTTTTTTCTTAGCTTTTTTCTTGGCTTTTTTCTTGGCTTTTTTCTTAGCTTTTTTCTTAGCTTTTTTCTTAGCTTTTTTCTTAGCTTTTTTCTTAGCTTTTCTTAGCTACTTTTTTCTTAGCTTTTTTCTTAGCGACTTTCTTCTTCGCTACTTTCTTTTTAGCCTTTTTCTTGGCTACTTTCTTCTTCGCTTTCTTTTTAGCTGCCATGGTTTATAACCCTCCGTTGAGCACTGATGTTTAAGCTGAAGTATAGCTAACTTATTATAAAATACTAGTATCTTGTATAAAAATGCACTGTTACGTGTTGATATGCATAAATTTTCTCTTGTTTAACTAATTTTTTTCATTTTTATAATCAATTTTTATAAATTTAAGTTATAAAAATTTAAATATGTTATTTATCAGCGTCTTTTTTATAAAAAACTTAAGTTTTTATAAAAAATTAAACATGATTTATGATTTTTTTAAGTTAATGCGTATGAATTTATAAAAATTGAACAGAGTTTTAAGTGTTTTAAGTAAAAATTTATAAAAAAATAGAAATTTTTTATAAAATTAAATGATTTGATGCTTTTTATAACCTTAAACGCATGAAATTTTAGTAATTGAACAAAATTTAAAGCGTTTTAAGTAAAAATTTATAAAAAAATAGAAATTTTTATAAAAAATTAAACGATTTGATGCTTTTTATAACGTTAAAGGCATGAAATTTTAGTAATTGAACAAAATTTTAAGCGTTTTAAGTAAAAATTTATAAAAAAATAGAAATTGTTTTAAAAAATTAAATGATTTGATGCTTTTTATAACGTTAAAGGCATAAATTATTAGTAATTGAACAAAATTTTAAGCGTTTTAAGTAAAAATTTATAAAAAAATAGAAATTTTTATAAAAAATTAAACGATTTGATGTTTTTAATAACGTTAAACACATGAAATTTTAGTAATTGAACAAATTTTTTAGCGTTTTAAGTAAAAATTTATAAAAAAATAGAATTTTTTATTAAAAAGTAATGCGTTTTAAGTTTTTTATAACGTTAAACGCATAAATTTTTAGTAATTGAACAATGTTTTTAGTGTTTTAAGTAAATATTTATATAAAACGTTGTTAAAAGATATGAAATGTTAAATATATTTAACTTTCTAACTCTTTTTTTAATTTTTAACTTCTCTTTAACCATAGATGCACTAAAACGATGCATGAAATACTGCTTTAAGTCTGATTAATAGTGATAAATCACGTATTACTACAAAGATCTTAATGGTGAATTAGAAAATTAAGCTAAAAGTCACTTTAACTCTTAAATTAACGATGAAAATGCAGCTTTTTTAAGGGAATCTTACAGTGATCATCGGTTTAAAAGTGTATTGAAAGTAAAAAGAGCGTTTATTACTTCTTTTAAAAAAGTAAAAGTGAAATTATTAAAGCAATGACTTTAAATTTTGGCTGGAGTAGAAATTTTTCTCTGTAGCAACCGCTTGTAAGGGAACATCCCAGTTATTCGTGTTCAGTTGTTGCTGCTTTTGAAATTCATAGGCAACACCAACTAAGCCAGGTTTATGCCAGTATTGGCGTTGTTGTAAGAAAGCCAAAGTACGATCATAAAAACCACCGCCCATACCCACTCGATTGCCCTGTTCATCAAAAGCCACCAGCGGCATAAGAATAAGATCCAGTGAAAGTGTTTTGCGTAAACGCGCTTTTGAAGAGTGAACGGGCTCGGGAATACCAAAACGATTGTTGATAAGTTTTGAATCGGGGAAATAAGGGATAAACCAGAGTCGTTGTGTATTAGGTTGTGCTAACACGGGGAGATAACATTGTTTTCCAGTTTGCCAGGCGTGTTGGATTAATAAGGTAAGATCCATTTCACCATCATTAGGAAGGTAGAAGGCAATGTGTTTGCTTTGTTTAAATGTGCGGCTGCGTGCTATGCGTTCACATAATAAAAACGCCGCCTGTTCACGCTCAGAGTCGCTGAGAGAGCGTCTTTTTTCTCTTATCTGCTGGCGTAGTGTTTTCGTATCCATAGTTTCATTGAACCACAGTGGCTGGATAAAAACCAAGCTGTCATTGCGAGATTGCCGCAGTCACGTTGTTCCTTCGCAATGACTAAATTTTATTATTTCTATTTGTGAGAGAAGGAGGGCAATCCCGCGTGTACCGTTGTGAAATGTGCCTTGAACCAGAGGTTCAAGTGGGAACGTCGTGAACACGTTAGGCTTTCCGCTCAAAGGCGGACTTGCACACGGTGCTACTACTCAGCGCCCGGAGTTATAAATTACGGCTCAAGGGTCTCTAATCACTGACGAATACCGCAGGGGATGCCCAAACTTGATTTTAGATGATTCTGAAAGAATCTTCTTAAGAGAATTTTATTTTATTGTATTGACAGCTTAAATTTCTAATTGACGACTACGGTATAGAGCATCGTCGATTTTTTCCTGGATACTACGAATACGATTACCGACAGAAGCTTCTGATTTAGTTGAGCCGCCATCTTTCGTTAATAATTCATGTGAGATGTTGAGTGCTGCCATTACCGCAATGCGATCGGAACCTATAATCTTACCGCTATCACGAATTTCCCGCATTTTTGAGTCGAGATACTCCGCAGAGCGTTGTAAATCATGGCGTTCATCTTCGCTGCAGGCAATCATGTATTCTTTATCAAGAATGTGGATGGTGATGCCGTCTGAATTATCCATCATTTTCTATCGCTTTTAAGCGTCCAATCATGGCTTCAACCCGGGTGCGCGCCAGCTCTGTTTTTTCGATTAATCGGGTGCGTTCACTTTGCAAGTGACTATGGCTGTCACGCAATGTTTTATTTTCACTTTGCAGGCGATCTATCGTCTTGATGAGATCATCAACACGGCCTTCAAGTTTTTTAAGATCCAGTTCTTCCATTTATGCCTCTGACTCTATGGAACACTTGTTATTATTTAATAGTATAAGAATATAGAGCGTATTGGGCGCGGTCAACGGGTAAACCAGCCTGAAAATGATGTAAAATTCATGTTCTGAAGCGTTTAGATGTGGGTCAATATTTTGCTGGCTATTCTCGACGCTTTACTAGTGATTTTTTTGAGGTTAAATAGGCCAATATGAGCGAAATAGATATTCAATATGATGAAATAAACGATGCATTAAAGCGCATTGGCGTGGAGCAGGATGCCGCCGAGGTTCACGGCGCATTGTGTGGTTTATTTTGTACTGTTAATGGCCTGGATGCCCCATTTTGGCTGGATAATACCCTGACAAATACGCCAGAAGAGGAAGCGTATACAGTCGATGCCTTAAATAGTGAAAGTCGTTCATTATTGACCCAGTTATTTACTGCCACCGAAAAACAGTTGTCAGGAAATGAGTTCGAGTTTGAACTTTTTATACCGGATGATAATTCGGGCTTATTTGCCCGGATTGAGGCGTTGAGTAACTGGTGCCAGGGATTTTTATTTGGTTTAACCCAGGGTGGTTTAACTGATCCCGAAGGCTTGCCGGGTGAGCTACCAGAAATTGTAAAAGATATCGTTGAGATATCCCGCGCTGAATCCTATGAACTGGATGATGAAACTCAGGATGAAAAGGATTTTATGGAGCTGGTTGAGTTTGTTAGAGTGGCGGTACAACTTTTTGTTGATGAAATGCAGCAGTTTCAGGTTGAAGAACCAAATGATGATTCGGGATATCATTAATAGATGAACAACACGGAATACAAACGTCGTCGTAAACACCTGATGCAAATCATGGGTGAGGATGCAGTGGCGATTTTACCGGCGGCACTGGTGCGTATGCGAAACCGTGATGCTGAATTTCAGTACCGGCAGGACAGTGATTTTCATTATGTAACGGGCTTTGATGAACCCGAAGCAGTGGCGGTATTAGTGCCTGGTCGTGAGCACGGTGAATATATCTTGTTTTGTCGTGAAAACGATAAAAAAATGGAGATCTGGAATGGTCCGCGTGCGGGTCAGGATGGTGCGATTAAAGATTACGCGGCTGATGATTCCTTCCCGATAGATGACATTGACGATATTTTACCTGGCTTGCTCGAAAACAAAGAAAAAGTCTATTACACCATGGGGGTTCACCCTGATTTTGATCAACGGGTTATTAAATGGGTTAACCGTTTACGTGAACAATCCCGCATGGGCGTGCATACCCCGGGTGAATTTGTTGCCTTAGATCACCAGTTGCATGACATGCGTTTATATAAAAGTGCAGCCGAAGTGAAAGTGATGCGCAAAGCCGCGCAAATTTCTGCGCAAGCGCATATTCGGGCGATGCAGTTTTCTAAGCCGGGCATTTACGAGTATCAGCTTGAAGGTGAACTGCTTCACAGCTTCATACAACAAGGCGCACGCTTCCCTGCGTATTCTTCGATCGTCGGTGGCGGTAAAAATGGCTGTATTCTTCACTACGTAGAAAACCGCGATACCTTAAAAGAGGGTGAGTTGGTTTTGATTGATGCCGGTGCCGAGCTGGAATGTTATGCCGCGGATATTTCCCGAACCTTTCCGGTAAACGGTAAGTTCTCAAAAGAACAGCGCGCCTTGTATGACATTGTTTTAGCAGCACAATATGCCGCGATTGAGCAGGTTAAACCGGGTAATCACTGGAATGATCCACACGAAGCGGCAATTAAAGTAATCACGCAAGGCTTGATTGATATTGGTATCTTAAAAGGTAAACTCGAAACCAATATTAAAAAAGAAAAGTATAAAGATTTTTACATGCACAGAACCGGTCACTGGTTGGGTATGGATGTGCATGATGTGGGTGACTATAAAGTCGATGATGAATGGCGTGTACTGGAACCGGGCATGGTGCTAACCGTAGAGCCCGGTTTATATATCTCATCCGATCATGAAAAGGTCGCGAAAAAGTGGCACAACATCGGTATACGAATTGAAGATGATGTACTGGTCACTAAAGATGGTCATGATGTGTTAAGCAAAGATGCGCCTAAAGATGCCGATGAAATTGAAGCACTAATGGTTGGTTAAGTATTGTGAAAATAACGTTAAAAACACATGGTTAGTAAAAATACAGATTTTGATTTGATTATTATTGGCGGCGGTTTAGTTGGTGCCAGTTTAGCGTGTGCTTTATCAGAGTCATCTTTACGTATTGCTATTATCGAAGCTTTCCCGTTTAAATCAGATAATTCTGAGTACCAACCTGCTTTTGATGCGCGTAGTGTCGCTTTATCGTATACCTCGAAGCAGGTGTTTGAAGGTATGGGTATCTGGCCATCACTTAATAAACTGGGTATTGCAGCGATTAAGAAAATTCATATTTCTGATCGTGGCCATGCAGGTATTACCAGGCTTAATGCAGATGATGAAGGTGTAGAAGCACTGGGTTACGTGGTTGAAACCCGGGTCATCGGTAAAGCGTTATTTGAGAAATTAAAAAAACAAGAAAACGTTAGCTTAATTGCACCTGCCAAAGTGAAAAACTTCAATCTTTTAGACGATTATGCCGATGTCATTTTAGAACAGGATGATAAGAGTAAAACCTTAACCGCTAAATTACTGGTTGCTGCCGACGGTGGCGATTCAGTGGTACGGCGTTTAAGTGGTGTACGAATCAAGCAGCGAAACTATGAGCAAAGCGCAGTGATTGCTAATGTTGCAACTGATCAGCCACATCACAACCGGGCCTTTGAACGCTTCACGGATAGTGGCCCATTAGCCTTATTACCCATGGCGGCAACAGAGAATGAAAAAAACCGTTACTCATTAGTCTGGACAATAAATAGCAGTGATAAAGATGAAATAATGAGTTGGGATGATGAAACGTTTTTAGCGAAGTTGAAAGAACGCTTTGGTGAGCGGGCAGGAACATTTTTAAGTGTTACGCCGCGCCATACTTATCCCTTAAGTCTAATGCGAGCGCAGGAACATGTGCGCGAGCGTTTAGCGATTATAGGTAACGCTGCGCATACCTTGCACCCGGTAGCAGGGCAAGGATTTAATTTAGGTCTACGAGACGTTGCTGCATTATCACAAGTCATTATGGATACCCTCCGATCTAAAGATGACACAAATAACGACATTGGTGATTTAAGTTGTTTAAATACCTATGCTGAATGGCGTCGCCGTGATCATATGCAAACAGCGATGGCGACAGATGGCCTGGTCAGAATTTTCTCCAATAATTTTTTAACGCTTGCGGCATTAAGAAACCTGGGCTTGGTGGTGATAGACCTGGTTCCTCCACTGAAAAAAGTATTTGCGCGACATGCGATGGGTTTTGTTGGTAAGTTACCGCGCTTGGGAAGAGGGTTAAAGTTGTAACATGACAGAGTCATACGACATTATTATTGTAGGTGGTGGCATGGTCGGCGCAACACTGGCTTGCGGTCTCGCTGAAGAAGCAGACAATCTCCGTATTGCCGTTATTGATGCCAATCAACCTGCGACAGATTGGGATACTGCTAGTTATGACATGCGAGTCAGCGCGATTACCCGCGCATCGCAAGATCTTTTTAAAAGCATTGATGTGTGGGATAACATCGTTGCGCAACGCATCAGTCCTTACCAGGATATGTATGTCTGGGATGCGGGCAGTGATGGTGAATTACATTTCGACAGTGCAGATATGGGTGAAACCGATCTGGGCCACATTATTGAAAACCGGGTCATAGTTAAAGCACTACATCAGCGGATGGCAGAGCTTTCAGCCATCACCTTGTTGTGCCCGGCACAAGTTGAATCAATTAATTTTGCCGATGATGCCACTGAACTATGTTTAGCTGATGGGGCTCAACTCTCGGCTAAACTGGTGGTGGGTGCAGATGGCACGCGTTCATGGATCAGGCAACAGGCCGATATCGCGGTGAAAGGTTGGGACTTTGACCAGGCCGCGTTAGTGACCACGGTGAAAACAGAAAAATACCACCAGGATACGGCTTGGCAGCGTTTTCTAAATACCGGCCCATTGGCTTTTCTCCCTTTAACCGAGGGTTACAGCTCGATTGTGTGGTCAACCTCGCCTGACGAAGCAAAACGCTTAAGCGAAATTTCGCAACAGGAATTTGCGCTTGAGCTGGAACAGGCATTTGAAAGTAAGCTGGGGAAAATTGAATCGGTTGCCAAGCGGGCAGTATTTCCTTTGCGTTTATTTGAGGCACTAAATTACATTAAGCCTCGCCTGGCATTGGTGGGTGATGCGGCACATACCATTCACCCGTTAGCCGGCCAGGGCGTTAACCTGGGCCTGGCGGATGTCGCCAGTTTAATTGATGTTGTGGTTGATGCTTTGCAGCACAAAAAGGACATTGGTGATAAAGCCGTTTTACGGCGTTATGAACGCTGGCGCAGGGCAGAAAACCGTTCAATGTTAGTCGCCATGGATGGTCTAAAAAGAGTGTTTGGTAGTGATCTCACCATAGTAAAAAGTTTACGCCGAATTGGATTAAACCTGACCAATCGAATAACGCCCATCAAGAACCTTCTGATGCACCAGGCAATGGGTAAATAAGGCGAGAAACCCGCCCTCACTATTCCCGGATAAAAAATAAGTTATAAAAAGTGCTTAATTATATTTCCTTGAGCAAAAGACTTGGGTATAATCTATATTAGTAATTAATTATATACTTATACATTAGAGGATTTATGATGAAAGTTCGCTTATTTATTGCTGTATCAGTTTTTTTAAGTTCATTTTCGGTCGCTAATGCTGAGCAAGGGAACCGCATTCAATTAGCCTCTTATAGTTTTGGTAAAGCTTCTGTTGTAAAAGGTGGAGCACGAGTCGTTATCGGTGAAGATGTTTTAAAGCTCGCTGATTATGATGAAGAGATGGTTATCCTGGATGTTCGCGATAATGCGAGCCGTAAAAAGGGTAATATCACCTGGTCAGAATCATTTTCTGCCAAAAAGTCATCATTTCAAAAGATAACCAAGCAAATCACAGATAAGGCAACAACAATTGTTATTTATGGTGATAAAAACAGCGTGGCTGCAGCGAAAAGCGCTCAAAAGTTGATGGCCGAGGGTTATAAAAATGTTTACTGGTTTAAAGGTGGCTGGCCTGAATGGAAAACCAAGAAACTAAAAATTGATATGTAAGTTAATCAATTTGACATAGACAACAAGAGAAACGGTTGACCATTTAAATGGTCAACCGTTTTTTTATTTAAAACCCATTTTTTTCAACATCACTATACCGGGACATATACCGGAAGCCGCGGCAAACAACATGCCGGCAACCGGAACATACAATAACCAGTGAACCTGGTTATATCCGCTTAAGAAAATACCACCAGATATCACAGTGGCGATAATAATGAATAGCATACGTTGTGCGCTCATATTGCTCTCCTTTTATTTTAAATTCCCGTTTGTGTTTTT
>CAMYJG010000056.1 GCA_947258695.1 uncultured Ectothiorhodospiraceae bacterium
GAATATCGTTGATAGATTGTTAACATTTTGTTTACAATGAGTAGGTCATGGATAAGTTAACCCGCGTAAAGGTTTATGTGAATGTGGTCGAGACAGGAAGTTTCACTGCGGCCAGTGAACGCATGGGTATTTCTCGCGCCGCTGCCAGTCAATATGTTGCTCAACTGGAAGATCACCTTGGCGGACGTTTGTTAAACCGTACAACTCGTCATATCAGCACAACAGAATCCGGTCTTATGTATTATGAACGCTGCAAAGAGATCTTACATCTCTTAGAGGAAGCTGATGATATGGTTTCTGGGCTCAGTGGTATACCAAAGGGGACTTTACGGATCAGTGCTCCCTCAGTGTTTGCAGAGAGTCATATCGTGCCAATAATTTCTGATTTCACAAAGAAATACCCTGAAGTTAAAGTTGAGCTTATGGTAAGTGATCGAAATGTTGACCTGGTTTATGAGGGTTATGATCTGGCTATACGCGCCACCAAAATTGAAGACTCTGAACTAATTGCACGAAGGCTAGCAAGTTGCAAGCATGTGTTAATTGCGTCACCAGATTTTCTGAAAACCAGACCGCCGATACTTACACCTGAAGATTTAAAACAGCAGGACTGTTTACTTTATTCATATACCACAGGTGCAATATGGCCTATTTTTAAAGACGGTAAAGATTATTCATTTAAGGTATCACCTTTGATGACATCGAATAATCCACACGTTTTATTAGAAGCAGCGATTAATGGAATGGGAATCAGCTTAATGCCAACATTTATTGCTAGTGATGCTATTCGTCAGGGTAAGTTGCATACTATTCTGGATGATTATGAATCCTTGCAATTAGATATCTATGCTATCTATACATCCAGACACTTTTTACCCGCTAAAATTAAAACGTTTGTTGATTATCTAAAGGCGAAAATTACTGATCCACCTTATTGGGATTATTAAAGCTTTGATCCTGCTATCACCGACTTCTTTAACTTTTTGATCACTTTAACTGATAGCTTGGCTTATTTATATTTATCGCTCAGGGTTTTGAATTAAAGGTGACTGAGGGATTAAAATTTTTATCAGTTCATTGAGGTGGCTAAAAAATAATCCCTCTGTCACACTTACGTTTACGAATTGGTGAACAATATACGATGTTCTAAGTTACTCGCATCTTCAAGATGCTCGCCCTTCGGGCCGGACAAAAAGCGTCCGTTCAAATTAGAAATCAAATTTGTCACGCCAACCATGGCGGTCGCATGTTGGCAACAAATTAAAATCATTTGCCTATGTACCCAATGGGTTCATTAAAGGTGCCGAGGGATTATTATTTGATGACTAACGACCAATCTTTTGTGACAGCCGTTCTATTTGTTTCCAGAACCACTGCCGTAACCGAAGATGCCAGCTGCGCTGTTTCCATTGTTCTAGTGTGACTTCTATGCAGTTTGCAAAATCTTGCTCAAACATGTCTTTAATCTGCCTGGTAAAGGCTTCGTCCTGAACTTCCTGGTTGGCTTCGAGGTTCCAGCGTATATTCCAGCGATCGAAGTTACTGGAACCTGTTGTAACCCAGTCATCGCATAAAACACACTTGCTGTGAATAAAACGATGTTGATATTCGAATATGCGAACGCCGTTTTTTAATAGCTTGCCATAAAAGCGGTGTCCGGCGTGGCGTACCGCAATGTGGTCGGTGATTGGGCCTGGTAAGAGAAGACGAACGTCGACGCCAGCCCTGGCTGCGCGTTTTAAGCGCCTGCGAATTCGCCAGCCTGGTACGAAATAGGCCGTTGAAAACCAGACCCTTTGTTTAGCCTGGTAAATCTGGTTATTGAGTGAAATGATTAATTCGCTGTATCGATTAATGTCATTAACTGTAACCCTGCCGGCTTGTGTGCCCGGTAGGTTTTTGGAAAACTCGTTGTTTTTTGCCAGTGGCAGGCTGAGTGTTTGTTGTGTGCTGTTCTCCCAGCTCTCGCAGAAGAGCTGTTGCCAGTCCGCAATAACCGGGCCCTGTATTTTTACCGCGGTTTCACGCCAGGTTTTGTCGGGGTGTTGATGCTGGTTAAATTCATCCGTTAAACCAAAGCCACCAGTAAAGGCAGTTATACCATCCACTAATAACAGCTTACGATGGTTACGGAATAATCCCCGGTTTTTATGTAACAACAATATGAGAAACATATTGTACAGCGTGTTATAAGAAGGCAGTTTATTAAAAAATACCAGGTGGATATTTTGTTTAATCAGCTGATCTCGTTCATGTTGTTTTAAATCCATTGCGCCAAAGTCATCAAGCAAAATATAAATATTTACACCTCGTGCTGCTGCTTTTGTTAACGCCTTAATAAAATGCTGTGTGGTCGTGCAGGATTCTACCAGGTACATCTCCAGTAAAATAAAATGTTTGGCGCATTCAATTTCTTTAAGCATACGAGGAAAATAGGCTGGACCATCGATTAAAATATCAAAGCGATTACCATCACGCCATGGGAAATGAAAAGGTTTAGAGTTTCTTGTTATCTTTATCATGTGTGTCAGATCAATGTTTTCTGTCTTTTCTTTTTCTTAAAATTGCGCTTTATTTGGAGCTGCCTTCGGCAGACTTTTAGAAAAAACTAAAGGTTTTTCCAATGACTTCTGGGAAAATATTGAGAACTTATTAGTTAAAAACTAGTGATCGTTAATCAACCAGATAAGACTCACCGAGTTCAAGAGTAATAAAATCTGTCGCTTTTAACTGAGCTTGCATCGTCTCTTGTTTTAATAATTGTTCCGGCTCCTCACGAGGCTCTGCTGAAACAGGGAAAGTTCCATAGTGCATACCAATAGACTTTCCGGATTTTAGATCAATATGTGCTTGTACCGCCTGCTTAGGGTCCAGGTGAGCATGCCCCATGAAATACCGTGGGGCATAGGCACCAATAGGAAGAAAAGCTAAATCCATCTTGCCAAACTTTTCATACGTCTTTTTATAATGCGGACCGTATCCGCTATCACCACCAAAATAGATTTTTTTGCTACCAATCTCTAATACGAATCCCCCCCATAATGTTGTATTAAAATCAAAATAGGATCGGCCAGAAAAATGTTGCACCTCAACAAAGGTTAACTTGAAACTATCGCTAATCTTCGCACTTTTCCACCAATCTAACTCAAAAACATTTTTCTTAACTTCTATATGCTTTTTAACTCGAAGACCGGTATAAATTTTAGGATTATCCCTTTTAATTATTTTTGTAATGGTGTCCAAATCTAAATGGTCATAGTGATCGTGACTTATAAGGACTATGTCTATCTTTGGTAGGTCGTTAAATGCAATAGCAGGACGATGAACCCTTTTGTACCCATAAAAGGATAGGGGGCTAGCTCTTTTAGAATAAATAGGATCTGTTAATATGTTGTAACCACCAGTTTGAATAAGAAAGGTAGCATGATTAATGAAGGTAACTCTTACTTCGTCGCCAAATACTTTCTCATTGGGCTTAGCGCCAAGAGGAACTTCTACCCAATCTGGCCACTCAGCATAATCAGTCGTAAACCTCATTTTGAAATATCTCCAAAATGACTGACCCTCACCTTTAATTACGTTAAAAAATACACCATCTTTGTAATTAGGTGATTTTTCTCTTCTATCTTCAACTGTACTGGTACAGGCGTTCATTGGAGATAGTAAGCAAAATAAAAACAAAAGTCTCATCCACGAACCTCTCATGCATTTGCATACAAGTATATACTTCTTCTACTCCAATTCAATGAGCTGAATAATTAAAGAGATTAGATCCCTTTTTCTGATAGCTTAGCTTATTTATATTTATCACTCAGGGTTTTGAATTGTTCCATGAGGTCATCGCAGGTTTGTTTGGGTGCTTCGCACTTACTCACAGTCAAGGTTTGCTTTGTGTTTTTGCCATCAAAATGAATTGTTTTCTTGAATAATGCAGGTGAGACTTTATCTATATCTGGTGCAACGAACCAGTAGACGCGGTCACCTTTTTCCACCCTTGAAACAATAGTCCAGTTGCCATCACGGCTAATGCTTGCGTCAGGTGTTTTTGTCGCTTCTTCAACCGCATCATAGGTCATTGTGTGATCAACCGAGACAGTTGCTTCCTGGGGTTCGGAACAAGCTGTCAGGCAGTAGATTGTGGTGAAGGAAATAATGCTTAGTAAATATCTCATCATGGTTTTGTCTTCGTAGATTTCTCAGGAGTAGTCATATTCATAGAGCTTACACGCTATTTTTAGAGGCTGCGATTAAAACGTGGGGCCAGATACCCAGTCCCTTGAATTTTATAAAAAGATTGTGATCTGACTCAGGTTTTTATAAAAAAATCCAGAAGCACACCACACACTATTGAATCTATAAGAACGCTTAGAGTTATAGGGTAATTCTGTCTTGGTGCATGGATGATGGCATTATAGTGTTCAAATTGACGTTAGCACTTTTCTACTTTTCAGCCCCTTAAAATACGCCGACAAACTATACTTTTAGAAGTATTGACACAAATTATAAATAGTATTAATCAGGCGAATGAATCAATAAAACAATATCGCCTTTTACCATTGAGCTCATCAGAATCTCTCGCGCTAACTGATATTGAAAACACAATAAAACAATATTCAAAAAATATTGATACAGTTCATATTTTATCGCTTGAGAATACACCAATAGCAGCGATTGATGACGCTGTGAAAATAGATGATGCTCATGCCTTAAGAGGCTTTACTATACTGGACACAGAAATCAGCCGTCAGCTTTCTGAGAAATCTGATAATGTTACTCGAGCTCTTACGCTTGTAAAGCAAGTTATACCCTTAAGTAAATGGGTGAGTATTTTCGCTATTATATTTACTATGGGTGCTCTTATTGTTCTTATTCATTTTTATATTATTTTACCTATTTCTAAAATATCTAAAGTCATGTTGCAACTAGCTGGTAACAAACTTGATGTCGATACTGATATTTTTCAGAGCAGAAATGAAATTGGTCAGATGGCTAAAACAATATCTGTATTTAAGAATAATATGATTAGACAAAAGCAGTCTGAGCATGAACTGATTGATGCTATGTCTGCCATTGAAAAGGAAGAGCTATTTATCAGTTCAATTCTTAATGCTGTTCGTGATGGTATTATCACCATAAATAGTAAAGGGATTATTGAAGTTTTTAACCCTGGGGCTGAGGATATATTTGGTTACAACAAAGTTGAAGTTGTTGGGAAAAACGTATCGATGCTAATGAATAAGGAAAATGCTGATTCGCATGATGCTTATCTGGAGCGATATTTAAAGGGTGATTCGACACGAGATCAGAGGAAGGCCATGAAGCAAATGGCTGTTAGAAAAAACGGTGAGACTTTTCCGGTAGAAATAACGCTAAATTCAGTCAAGATTGATGACGAAATTAAGTTTACAGGCATGGTAAGAGATATTACTGAGCGCGAAGTATGGGAGGAGAAAATAAAATACCTGGCCATGACAGATGCATTAACCGGGCTGGCAAACAGAAATCAATTTAATAAACGTTTTCTGGAAATACTTCAGCACAGTCAGCGTTTTAATACACTCTTTTCCCTGTTATTGATTGACCTCGATAAATTTAAGCCTGTGAATGATACTTATGGACATCAGGTTGGTGATATTCTTTTACAAAAAATTGCCGAAATACTCATCGCATCCTGTCGTGAGGTGGATACTATCGCGCGACTGGGTGGCGATGAATTTACTATTTTGCTGAATGGTATTAATAACACTGATGAGGCGGCAACCATCGCAGATAGAATATTAGGTCAGCTCACGCAGCCATTAATTATTGAGAACCATACTATCCAGGTTGGCGTTAGTATCGGCATCAGTTGCTTCCCGGATGACAGTTCAGATATCGAAGAACTCACTCGCATGGCTGACGAAGCTTTATATGCCAGTAAACAAGAAGGCCGAAATACCTACCGATATTACAGTGAGTTGTCGGATTAGTTATTCGTGTTAATGATTTGAAAGAAGAGAGGTGAAGCTTCCGCTTGTCGACAACTGTTGCTCGACTTTGTCTCCTGTGTAGTTCTGCCACTTACATCCATTTGTTCGTGAGTTGTTCTACTTATGGGTATCTTGCCCTAATGCTAACGTAGCTTTCCTGCGCCTCCACTTTTGATGAGCTGAATACGCTACCTTATAGTCTTTTGAATAAAATCCTGGCCAGGTATACCGATCTTCTTGTCCGCATCAGTTTAAATGATGAGCTATTCTGTAAGAACAGGTCTATAGTGAAGCTCCAGTCATCGCTACATCCTTACCTTCAATGGTGTAAATAAACAGGATTATGTTTCCGCCAGATGTGTGTCTCATAATGCATTACAGGTGGTCGTCGATGTTATATAGGATTTCGTCCATGTATATTGTTAAAAACCCACCATCTATACCCGCTTTTAAATACAAGTTATTGCAGACTCTGACAGATATTGGTCGACAGTGCGATAAACGCCATAGCAGTTGGTTACACAAAGCTGCTTCCCGAAAATCAACTATCGAGACAATGACAGGAGAGGATATAAACAAACTGGCTGCCATATTCTGTATTAAAGAGGCTAGCCTGAATGTATGTTTTGAGCCTGTATCAGGTCGCGAAGCTTACGAGGGCTTTGCCGCTGATCTAGCTAAATCAGGATTTATTTTTTTAGCAGCCAATGATGATGACGATAGAGGTTAATTCATTCAACCACTTTAAAAACCATGTGTGGGGATTTTTATCTCCAGCTTGTTGAACGGGACAATTATATGTTTATGCAACGACAATCGATGGGCGCACAGTCTACCGAATTAGTCAGCAGTACTTTTGCTCTTCGTCGAGAAGAACTTAAAAATCAAAAGTGGAACCGGACTAAATCTATTCTGCTGGCTGAAAAAGAAGGCATTACTCTGAATGATAATCACTGGGCTGTTATTACATTCTTGCGTAAATATTATCTACATGAAGGCATGCCAAAAAACGCACGCATACTATCTAACACACTGAAAAAGCAATTTGCCGCGCAAGGTGGATTAAAATTTTTGCACAACCTGTTTACCGGTGGTCCCGTCACTCAGGGTAGCCGGCTAGGCTGTTTACACGCACCATCGGGTACGACTGATGCTTCATTTGGAACCAGCTTTTAAAAGATCTAATTTCCAGATTAATCAATAAGCAACATTCACTGTGAATAAAAGGGAACGATTATGAGTAAGAATAAAAAGTCGAACAAAGAAGCAAAGAAGAAATCACTACTGACACCAAAAGAAAAGAAAGCGGCAAAGGTTCTGAAAAAAAAGAATGAAGGCCCTTTAGCCAATAAAATTGCCTTTTAGAATGCAATAGTTAAACAAGCTTCAGATATAAGATTGATAAACTGAGGAAGCCGTTTTAATGGTAAGTCCATAACTCGAGTTTAAGGTCGCTGCCCTTTAATTCGGATGACTGGACTCATTGCGTTTTAGTATTAATAAATCTCGCACAAACAGCCAGTGCCAGGCGATTCCGGCTAACACCGCAATATGAAACAACTCATGCGGACCAATAACACCCGGAATAACAATGGGTATACGTAAAAACTCTATACTGGCGCCTACGGTGTACGCCAGTGCACCATAGAGTAGTGGTTTAATAATGGTAAAACCGTGTAACCGGTGTGTAAAGAAAGCAGAGAAAATGCCCAACCAGCCGAGCCCCAGGTAAAACATTAATCCCAGCCATTCGGCAAGATTATTAAAAAATATGGTTTTTAATGTTATGCCGGTTATCGCCAGACCCCAAATCAATATTAAAAAGCCCCAGCGGAATATGCCCTTAAACAGAATGCTATGGACAGGTGTAAATGTGCCGGCAATTAACGCGAAAATACCGGCATGGTCCAGACGCTGCAGTACAGCACGACCGGTGGTGTCGTGATCCAGCAAATGAAACACACCACTCATCGATAATAAAAAAACAACTGTAAATATAAAAACACTAACAGCTGCCTGCCAGCCACGATGAACATCCGCAAGACGAAACAGGCTCACACTATAGTAGAGTGCTACCAGTACAGCGGCTAAATGGCTGATTGCACTAAAAGGATCACTAAACCCTGGTACAGAAATAGTATTCATATTAATGTTTTATTAAAACCATGTGTTTAGATTGACAATATTTACCCTGTTAGCCACAGCGAATCTCAATAAATCATTCGATGAAATCGGTAGTTTATACTTTTATACGCTTTATTAAATGACGATATGATGAATAGAACAATATTTAATGTTAACTCAGCTTTATAGTTGTTTTCGTTTGTTACTGTTTAATGTGTGGAAATCTTTTTAATTAAGAGTGTTTTTGATTTGTGTTTAATAGAGTGACTTTAGAATCCGTGGCGGATAGCCAGGATGTGGCTGCGCGAATTTCTCCGACAACAAGTCCTGTGGAATTGAATAAGGTAGGTGAAATATGTGCCTGCAGTTTATTCTTCTGTTCATCAGTGAGTAGACCCAGTTGATCTAGGATGGCTAACAAAGCAACTGAGCGAGCGCGGGTAGAGCCGTCTGCAATTTTAACGGCGATGCCCAGTCCTTGTTCAGGTAGTGCGGCGGTGACGATACCCTCAGCACCTGTTTTTGCTAACACGGCACCTTTGGTGATGTCGTTTAGTTCACTAACGACAGTACCACTACCGGCAACATACAGGGGTTCATTGGTAATGGCTTCATGAAGCCGATAAATCGCTTTGGCGCGACTCTCTGATAAATCTACCGGTTTAGCAAAGCGAGCCATGGCGTGACCAAGCTGTAGCAACGGCATAGTGGGTGCTGGTAATCCGCAACCATCGATTCCAATTGGATACTGTTTAAGATCTATATTGGCCAGGTCTGAAAGTATTTCCAGCGATAACTGTTGCAATGGGTGGTCGAGCTGGTGGTAATTATCTATTGGTATGCCCAGGTGTAGTGCCGTGGTTAAAAATCCGGTGTGTTTGCCAGAGCAATTATGATGAATTCGACAACCTTGCTGACCTGAAGCGAGTAACTGGTGGGCGCTTTCGGTATGTTCGGGTAGCACCGCGCCGCAGGCTAAATGATCTTCAGATAATCCCAGGCGATCAAGCCATGATTTCACCAGGCTTTGATGTATTTCTTCACCCTGGTGAGAAGAACAGGCCAGTGATAATTCTGCATCGTTTAGCGCATACTTTTCACTGGCACCGCTTTCAATCAGATGAATTGCCAGCATTGGTTTTAAAGCGGAGCGTGGAAAAATCAGTTTTTCGATGTCGCCCCAGCTTTCTACCACATTGCCTTTAAAATCACAGACAACAGCAGCACCAAAATGCTGGCTTTCTACCGTACCATTACGGGTAACTTCAACTAAAAGCTCATAAGACATGAAACCGGAATCCTTAACTCGACATCGTAGTATAAAAAATAAATGAATTATTTATAGTGTTGTAACCAGCTTTTCGTCTGAACCAGGATAGAGGTGAGGGGGTACCGTTGATTCAGCCCTGGCTATACCGCCGGCTAATAATAGTTCGATAACTTTATCATAAGAGAATCCATTCGCTATCTCGCAGGCCTTTGGGAAATAACTCGAGCCATAGGTCATACCGGGCACCAGGTTTGCTTCCATAAAATAACATTCTCCGCGATTATCCGTTTTAATATCGATACGGCCAAAGTCTGTAACTCCCAACGCATTAAACGCATCGATAGCCAGTGCGGTTACCCTGTCTTTTACCTGCTTATCGAGAATTTTTATAATGAATTCTGAATCGTCTTTTTTTGCTTGCGCACCTAAAATCCGAAGCCCATATGCTGTTGTGGGCGGGATAATTTCTACAGCCGATACGACTAATTGTTCATCAAGTGTTTTAACAATGGCAACGGTAAACTCACGACCATCCAGGTATTCTTCAGCCAGAACGGCTTGATTGAATTTATTGTATAGCGATGAGACTTTATTTTTGTAGCCTATAAAACTTATTACAAATGACAAATCGTCAATGCCATTTCCATTCGCGGCATCCAGCGGTTTTAAAAACAGAGGGAATTTGACGGGTAGTTCGTTTTTGTTTTTGTACTGCCCTGGTGTAGCAATAAAATATTTCGCTGTTTGAATACCTTTGTTCATTAAATGGTTTTTTGCCTGAACTTTATTGGAGTCAAATTTAAGTACGTCTCTTGATGAGCCGGTGTAATTAATCCTGTGTTGGGCAAAATAATCTGACAACCAGATGTTATCTTTATGGTTAATGGGAATATACTTTACTGCCAGCACAACCAGGTCAGGTTTTCTTTTGACAACGGCGTCTAAATCATCTTTTGTTTCACAAACAGTTAATCGGGTGTTGTGGCCCATGCGCTGGATTGATTCAAAAACACTTGTACAGGCTTTCAGTGTTCCAAAACCACTTTCTTTCAGGGTGTCATTGGGCGTCGTTAAAATTTCAATATGCATTCGTGCTTTCCGAGATCAATCTTTTAAATATATAAAAGAATAGTGAAACACCAGGCGGGGTTAATTACAGGAGTACACGATATTCATCGAACCATGAATAATCGAACAAAACCATTAACAGCTTCAAGGTGTTGAAAAATAATACTTTATCTGAGATTGGTTAGCTGGCGAAGCCTGGGCTGAGAGAAAGGTGTGTGGAAACCACGACGTCCGTTGCGCTGACCTGAACAGATTAACATATATCGGTAGATAAAGATGTCTTTATTATTGGAATTCAAGCATTACATCAGTGTTCATGCAGCCGTTGGTCGGGTTACAGGCCAGCAATGTTGCTCGTTATTCGCTAATTAAAGTGATCATTAAATTTCGTTAATAATTGAAGCTGTGACAACACCTTATATTCTTAATAACCGATTATGAAATAAGTTATATGTTGCAATGAAAAAACTCACGACA
>CAMYJG010000057.1 GCA_947258695.1 uncultured Ectothiorhodospiraceae bacterium
TATGTGAAAATTTTTCTGGCGCGATTATTTCAACCAGTGCAAATATAGCGACTCAGGAAGCAGCAAGAACAAGTGAACAGGTTAAAGATATCTTTGGCGATGAGATTGAACACGTGATTGAAGGTGAAACTAATATCGATGCAAGCCCAAGTGAAATTTGGGATGCAAAAACTGATAATATAATCAGACAGTCAAACTAAATTTTTAACCACAGAAAGCGCGGGGTGACACAGAGGAAAAAATTTAAAAACTCTGTGTATCTCCGTGCACTCTTTGGTGATATCAAAATATAAATTGGAAAAAACATGAGTGCACCAGATACAGAAGCGGTAAAGAAGTATTTATTAGGTTTACAGGATTCAATATGTAAGGCCTTAGAAGATGAAGATGGTAAAGGCAAGTTTATCCATGATGACTGGGAACGAGAACCTGGAGAGCACTTAAGTGGTGGTGGCCGTACCCGTGTTATGGATGGAGGTGAAGTTTTTGAAAGTGCCGGCATTAACTTTTCGCATGTCTTTGGCCCCGAAATGCCAGGTTCCGCAACGGCACATCGCCCTGAGTTAGCGGGGCGTAGTTTTCAGGCAATGGGTGTATCGTTAGTGATTCATCCTAAGAATCCGCATGTACCTACCTCGCATGCTAACGTGCGATTTTTTATTGCCGAAAAAGAAGGTGAGGAACCGGTCTGGTGGTTTGGTGGTGGCTTTGATTTAACCCCGTATTATCCGATCGAGGAAGATGTCATTCACTGGCATACAGAAGCGAAAAAAGCCTGTGAGCCTTTTGGTGAAGATGTATATCCAAAATATAAAAAGTGGTGTGATGAGTATTTTTATTTAAAACATCGTGATGAAACCCGGGGTGTAGGTGGTTTATTTTTTGATGATTTAAACGAAGGTGGCTTTGAACAAAGTTTTGCCTTTTTACAAAGTGTGGCGGATCACTACGTGCCAGCTTATGTACCTATCGTCAATAAACGAAAAGATATGGCGTACGGTGAACGTGAACGCGATTTCCAACTCTACCGACGTGGTCGTTATGTTGAGTTTAACCTGGTTTATGATCGTGGCACATTGTTTGGATTACAAACAGGCGGGCGTACAGAATCTATCCTGATGTCATTACCACCTTTAGTGAAGTTTAGGTACAACTGGAAACCGGAACCAGGTTCAGAAGAAGCGAAGCTCTATGATCGCTACTTAAAACCACAAAACTGGCTCTTTAGGTGCAACGCCGCGTAAATAAAAAAGTGCAAAACCAAAGGGTGGTGTCAGGAATGAAGTTTGCAAGTTAATCGCAAACATAATACCTAACCAGACTGGATCGATGCCCATGGTAAATAAAATGGGCGCAACGATTGGCACCATGACGAAGGTTATTTCAATAAAGTCGAGAATAAAACCGAGTAAGAACATCACCAGCATAACGATAAACATCGCACTGACTACGCCACCGGGTAAGTCAGTTAATACTTCGCGAACCACATCGTCACCACCAAAGCCTCTGAAGACGAGTGAAAATAACGACGCACCAATAAAGATAAGAAATACCATACTGGTAATGCGTAAGGTGTCACGCATGACGGTTTGTAAAACAGTTAATGAAAATTGTCTTTGGCTAATAGCAAGTAATATCGCACCCATTGCACCCACTGAAGCCGCTTCGGTGGGTGTTGCTAGTCCACCTAAGATAGAGCCTAAAACCGCAATAATTAAAAACAAGGGCGGGAATAATACTTTAATAATGCGACTATAAAGTTCGAACTTATTAATTTCACGTTCAGATTTTGGGATAGCGGGCATTGAACCAGGTTTAATATAAGCGATTGCAAGCAGATAAATAATATATAAACCAACCAGTAGCAAACCGGGAAATAAAGCACCTGCAAATAAATCGCCTACCGAAACGGTCTTTGGACTAAAAATGCCCATATCAAGTTGGGCTTGTTGATAAGCAGAAGATAAAACATCGCCAAGTAAAATGAGAATGATAGAAGGCGGAATAATTTGCCCCAATGTTCCTGATGCACAGATTGCACCGGTCGCTATAGAAGGATCATAGCCGCGCTTTAACATGGTCGGTAAGGACAATAAGCCCATGGTGACAACAGTGGCACCCACGATACCGGTGCTGGCCGCGAGTAACATCCCAACTAAAATAACAGAGATACCTAAACCGCCCCGCATTGAGCCAAATAATAATGCCATGGTGTCGAGTAATTTATCTGCGACTTTCGATTTTTCTAACATCACCCCCATAAAGATAAATAAAGGCACAGCAATCAGCGTCATGTTGGTCATGATGCCGTAAAGCCGGTTGGGTAAGGCGGTTAAAAAGGCGGTATCAAATGTGCCCGTTAGAATACCAATAAAAGCAAAGATTAGAGCGGTACCGCCTAAAGCAAAAGCAACGGGATAACCGGTTAAGAGAATCAGGCAGACTGATATAAATAAGAGCAAGGCCATGACTTCAGCCATGTTGAATATTCCGTGATTTTATTTTTAGATAATTTGTCAGCGCTAAGGCAGTACCTTGCAGCATTAATAAAACAGGCATAATCAGTAAGCTGCTTTTTAAGATATAAACAAAGGCAAGACCGCCTGCTTCCCCGGATTCTTCTAACTGTGTCCAGGAAGTGACAACATAATCCCAGCTACTAATAAAAATAAAAAGACATACCGGAAATAAAAGAAAAATAGTGCCGAGAAAATCTACCCAGGCTTTTTTGTTTGCTGACATTTTTCGATAAAAAATATCGACACGGACATGACCATCGTGTTTCAGGGTATAGGCGGCGCCGAGCATGAAAACAAAAGCATGCATGTAGGAAATAGATTCCTGTAAGGCAATTGAACCAATATCAAATACATAGCGTAAAACCACAACAAGAAAGGTGATTAAAACAATAAATACAGTCAACCAGGAAATACACCGGCCAGTTAATTCGCTAATTCGTTCAAGATTTTGGATGATATTTTGGATCATATTTTGCATGAAATATTTAGTAAATTGCAAAGCAGGCTAGTTTGAACGTTAAGTGATTAAAAATCAATGATTTATATAGGTTGAAATTGGGATAATAATGTCAAAAATAGTAACCGTATACAATTAAAGTTTCGAAATTTAAATATCGATAGTAGATGGAGTATGCTTTAATTATAATAATTTATAGCAGGACTAAGGAATTATCAGAATAATGATTAAAGATTTCAGGAAAGAATATTTTAATATTTCATCATGGTTAATCCCAATTGGCTTAGCGATATTTTTAATTTCTATTAGTTTTTCTAACTTTATTTTATTTCATACTTTATCTGAGTTATTTGCCATTATCATTGCCATATTGATGTGTGTTGTTGCATGGCAAATGTATCCTTTTACTAAAAATAATTTTTTAATGTATCTTGGGGCAGGATATTTCTGGATTGCATGCCTCGATTTGGTACATGCGTTAAGTTATAAAGGCTTAGCAATTATTCCAAATGTAGATCCCGGCATGCCTATTGAATTTTGGATAGTCAACCGGTTTCTGGAAGCAATTCTTTTAGCAAGTGCCCCCTGGTTTTTAAATCATCAATTGAACCGAGAAAAATTTTTTATTTTTTTCGGCGTTGGAGCAGTCAGCGTTATTTTAATAATAATTTATACAGATATTTTTCCTGAGGTGTTTATAGAAGGAAAAGGGCTAACAATATTTAAAGTAGTTAGTGAGTACATCATTATTACAATTCTTATTGCGGCACTTATATTTTTAAAAAAATGTGATCACTTGCTGGAAAAAAGAATTGTTAATGTCATGGTTATTTCCATCTTATTAACCATGTTCGCAGAGCTGGCTTTTACATTTTATGTGGACGTATATGGCTTTTCAAATTTAGTTGGTCATATTTTTAAATTATTTTCATTCTGGTTAATTTTTATGGCCATGGTGAAAACAACTTTAAAAGAACCCTTTCTGGTTATGTCAAAAAGTGCTTCAACATATGATGCTATTCCTGATGCAACAATAGTAGTGGATGAGAACGGTATTATACGACAGGCAAATAATGTCGCATGTGATATCGCTGGAATAGAATGTGACGTGTTAATTGGAAAAGATAATCATGAGGTTTTTCACGCAAATAATATTACTGTTGAACATTGCCCAGTTTGTCAGGCCATTGTAAATAATGAAGAGTTAAGAGGATTAGAGATTAATGTCGAAGATAATACCTGGTACGATTTTTCTCTTTCACATATTACAGGCGCTTCTAATCTTGATGGTACTGTTGAAGTTATTCGTGATATTAGCCAAAGAAAAATGACAGAATTCCAAATAAATGAACTGGATATTCTGAAAAGTTCAATTGTTGATAACTTACCGAGTGTGTTATTTGTTAAAAATGCAAAAGATCGTCATTATGTTGAGTGGAATAGAGCTGCAGAAGAGTTAACAGGTTTACTTAAAGAAGACATCATTGGACATACAGATTTTGATTTTTGGCCAAAAGAGCAGGCTCAGTTCTTTATTGAAAAGGATGATGAAGTTATTAAATCTGGCAAACTGCTTGATATAGAGCAAGAACCATTAACAACAAAACAAAAAGGGACACGTACATTACATACAAAAAAAATTCCGATATACGATCAAAATGGTGATACAAAATATTTACTAGGCATATCTGAAGATATAACTGAGAAATTGAAAACAGAAGAAATGTTGAGTCGTTCTCAGAAAATGGAAGTAGTTGGGCAAATGTCTGGTGGTATAGCGCATGATTTTAATAACCAGTTGGGAGTAATATTAGGTTATACAGAATTATTATCAGAGCTACCATTATCTGAAAAACATGTTAAATGGCTGGATGCGGTTCGCAGTGCGGCTGAGCGCTGTTCTGATCTCACTCAGCAATTATTAATTTTCTCAAGGCGCGGTGAAGCTGATAAGAAAGTGATTAATGTAAACTCAATTCTTTCAGAAATGAAGGAAATAATTCAACGCTCAATTACACCAGAAATTAATGTTCTATATTACTTGGCAGATGATTTATGGATGACAGAAGTTAATTCAGGTGCATGTGAAGATGCAATACTTAATCTCGTTTTAAATGCACGCGATGCAATGCCAGGTGGCGGTAATATAACAATTGAAACATCAAATATGAATTTAGATGGCAAAGCGGCGGCTATGTTACCAAATTTGGAATCGGGGGATTATATTCAGATAGTGATCAATGATACCGGCCATGGTATGCCCCAGGATGTATATAAGCATGTTTTTGAGCCATTCTTTACTACTAAGGGTGTGGGGAATGGAACGGGTTTAGGTTTAGCAATGGTATATGGGTTTGTACGTCGATATGGTGGCGACATAATTCTGGATACGAAAATCGATCAAGGGACGACCTTTAAAATCTATCTACCACGCTCAATTGAAGCAAACGTTGAACCAGAGAAAAAATCGTCAAAGGAAAAAATTTATCCTGCTGGGCATGAAAACATCCTGATTGTTGATGATGAACCAGCATTACTTACTTTTGGAGAACAGGTATTAAGTTACTGGGGCTATAATGTTTACTGCGCAAAAGATGCAGATGAAGCATTTGCAATTTTGGAAAAAACACCTATTGATTTATTATTTACTGATGTGGTTATGCCGGGTAGTGTCAATGGTTACCAACTGGCAGAAAAGGCGAGCCAGCTCTATTCAAATCTTAAAGTTTTGATTACCTCAGGTTTTGCTGGAAAACCGGATGAAATTGAAAAATATGAAAAACTCGGTTTTCAATTGATATCAAAACCTTATGATCGAGCAGAATTGGCGGCAACACTAAGACAATTACTAGACAATTAGATCATAAATGAATAGAAAAAACTAATATGAGCAACCTCTTATACACAAGCTGGAAAAGAAGACTGACGGAAAAACTTTGATTACTGTTTTGTGTTTTTATTCTATAAAAATAATATAAGTAATTGATTTATAAGTATTAATTTATTAAATTTTATGCTGTTTTTTAATTTTGAGTTAAAAAACTGTTGAAATATTCAGCAGATTGGCGATTTATCCACCAAGTTATCCACAGTTTAAGATTACGCTAATGCTCTACTAACAGAGCGTATATGATTCTCTAAGATTTGTTGGAATTCAGCGGGATCTTTACGGTGGGTAAGGGTATTTTGTCCTGCTAACTCTGTTACCGGCACCAAAGAATCCTCTAGCCTGGACAACCAGAACCGGGTAGCAGCCATTTTTAACATGGTTGGCCATGCCTCTTTTTCCGTATCAGTCAACGGGCGGATTGACTGGTAAGCCTGCAGAAAAGCGGAGACCAAGCTGTGATTGAGCTTGCCGGCTTTGGTGCAACACCATGCATTCACTGTAATCGCCAAATCATAGATATAAGCATCGTAACAGGCATCATAAAAATCGATGATCCCAGTGAGTTGGTCGCCTTCAAATAATGCGTTGTCTTTGAACAAATCAGAATGAATGATGCCCTTCGGTAACTGGCTATCATCAAATGACTGAAACTGTTCAATTTGAGTTGCCAGTAATTTTGCATCATGGCTATTTAGTTTTGGTATCAGCGTTTTAGCAAGGTTATCACGCCATTCTTTACCACGCCGATTTTGTACCAGCTGATCAGTAGGGGATAAGTTCATTAACGGTGTGGAATGAATTTTTGCCAGCTCAATGGCAATGGCCTGACATTGATTTTCATTAGTCGTGGTGACATTCACTCCGTTTAAACGCGTTACCAGGGTAAAAGGTTTATCATTAAAACTCTTTAATGTTTGAGCATGTTTATCCGGTTGAGGTTGAGGACAGCGAATACCAGCTGACGATAAATTTTTTAACAGGCTAATGTAAAATTCTGCTTGTTGGCGACTAATTTTTTCAAATAAGGTGAAAACATATTCACCTTTAGTTGTTGTTAAAAAATAATTGGTATTTTCTATGCCAGACTGAATGCCCTGGGCATGTAAAAAATCACCAAGTGAATAGTGTTTTAATATTTCAGAAAATTCGTCATCTGAAATAACCGTATAAACTGACATACCCGGTTAATATAGAAGTGTTATTACCATTCTAATAATATCCATTGATTAATCGGTGGATTAGAAAAGTTATCTTCTCTTGTTTCCAGAACGCCATCACCATCGGTATCAACCATGTAATATGGGCTGCCACTGGAAGGCGTGATTTTAACGAAACGCAAACGACCATTCACACGATATTCTTCAATGACAGTATCTTTTTTGCGAATGATGCGTACTTCTGGTTGAGGAATATTGCGACTGTCATCGGCTTCATCCGGTAGAGTTGGCACCGCCTGGTTATTTGTTGCGGTGAAGTCTTTTTCTGCTTTATTTAATGAAGGCGGTGGCGGTATGTCATTTGCCGCAATTAAAGTCTGCGAGAAAGTGAATGCGCTAAATAAAATAATTGCTTTTGGCAGTGACATATAAAACTCCTTAAAGTTGCAGTAGCACTTCGGCTTCTTCTGCTGATGGTTCAAAGCCACTGGTTTCGTAGTGTTTAAAAATAGCATTCGCTATTTCCTTTGGTTCATCGATAATTTTAATTAAATCTAAATCTTCTTTATTGATAACTTTTTCATCAACCATGGTAGTTGCAAACCAGTTTAACAAACCTTCCCAAAAAGGGCGATGAACTAAAATAATGGGTATACGGCGAGATTTCTTAGTTTGTACCAGGGTAAGAATTTCAGCGAGCTCGTCAAGCGTACCAAAGCCACCCGGCATAACGACATAAGCAGAGGCGTATTTTACAAACATGACTTTACGCGAAAAGAAATGACGAAATGACAACGAGATATCCTGGTAGGGGTTTCCGGATTGTTCATGCGGTAGCATGATGTTTAACCCTATACTGGGTGACTTACCTTCAAATGCCCCTTTGTTCGCGGCTTCCATAATACCGGGTCCACCACCACTAACCACAGAAAAGCCTGAATCAGAAAGCTCACGGGCAATATCAATAGTCAGCTTATAATAAGGATGCTCCGGACTCGTTCTGGCAGAACCAAAAATACTGACCGATGGCTTCACACAGGCCATACGTTCAAAACCTTCGACAAATTCAGCCATAATCTGGAAAATTTTCCAGGATTCACGGGTAAGCATCGAATCATTGATCGGCTTCATGCTGGGATGTGTAGATTTTTCTTCCATAATGTCTCACTTGTTTTAACTAATGCTAATTTTTAGCTTGAAAGTTGAGCGCGCTAGTAAGTCTTAGCGTAAAATAGCCAGTAATATTATTTAAAATAGTCCAGTAAATTTAATTATATGTCAAAAAAAGCAAAGCCACCTTTTATTCTTGTTGACGGTTCATCGTATTTATTTCGCGCTTACCATGCCATGCCTGGTTTTAGTAATTCTAAAGGCGAGCCAACCGGTACAGTATATGGTGTCATTAATATGATGCGCCGTTTACTAAAAGATTATGACCCGGAACAAATCGCGGTGGTGTTTGATGCAAAAGGGAAAACATTTCGTAATGATATGTATAAAGAGTATAAAGCAAACCGTCCACCGATGCCGGATGACTTGCGTCAGCAAATAGAACCCGTACATGAAGTGATTAAAGCCATGGGTTTACCTCTGCTTTGTGTGCCAGGCGTGGAAGCTGATGATGTTATAGGTACGCTGTCTCATCAGGCGACCGCAAAAGGAATCGATACCGTAATTTCAACCGGTGATAAAGACATGGCACAACTGGTGAATCAGCATGTTAGCCTGGTCAATACCATGACAGATGTTCATATGGATGTGGAAGGGGTTAAAGAAAAATTTGGTGTACCGCCAGAACGGATTATTGATTACCTCGCGTTGATTGGAGACAAAGTTGATAACGTGCCGGGTGTGCCAAAGGTAGGACCGAAAACAGCCGTTAAGTGGCTGGATTTGTATGATTCGCTCGATGGTGTCATGCAACACGCAGATGAAATCAAAGGTAAGGTTGGAGAAAACCTGCGCGAGTTTATGAGTGAGCTGCCTTTATCGCGTGACCTGGTGACGATTAAATGTGATGTCGAGTTAGAAGAAAATCCAGTCAGTTTAAAACGACAAAAACCGGATAATAATGAGTTAACAAAATTATATAGTCAGCTGGAATTCAAAACCTGGTTAGCCGAAGCTAAAGCCGGTGTTGAGTTAAGCGGTGATAGTCATTCATCAAGTACCACCACGACCAGTGATGTTAAAGAAATTACTGCAAACTATGAAACGATTTTTTCTGAGAAAGAGCTGGATAAATGGTTAAAGAAACTAAAAAAAGCAGACTGTTTTAGTTTTGATTTAGAAACCACCAGCCTGGATTACATGCAGGCGCAGATAGTGGGTTTATCTTTTTCACTAAAGGAAGGTGAAGCGGCTTATGTTCCTGTTGCGCATGACTATCTTGATGCACCGGCACAGCTTGATCGCGAGAGCGCATTAAAAAAATTCAAACCTTTATTAGAAGATAAAAAGCTTTGTAAGCTGGGACAAAATTTAAAATACGATATGAATGTCTTGGCAAATTATGACATTCATATGCAAGGTATTGAGCATGACACCATGCTGGCCTCCTATGTATTAGATAGTACGCTGCGACACAATATGGATGATTTGGCGGTAAGGCATTTAAGCTACAGTACAATTCACTATGAAGACGTAGCGGGAAAAGGCGCCAAGCAACTCAGTTTTAACCAGGTTGATATTGATACGGCTGCACCCTATGCTGCCGAAGATGCGGATATTACCTTGCGTTTACATAATGTACTGTGGCCACAGCTACAAGAAACAAAATCATTAGAAAAAGTTTATAAAGAAATTGAACTGCCCTTGTTACCGGTATTATCCCGCATGGAAAGAAACGGGGTGTTGCTTGATGTGATTATGCTGGCCAAGCAAAGCAAGCAATTAACACAACGCTTAAAAGAACTTGAACTCGAAATTTATAAAATTGCCGGTGAAGAATTTAATATCGGTTCACCGAAACAATTACAGGTTATTTTATTTGAAAAATTAGAGTTGCCGATTATTTCTAAAACACCCAAAGGTCAGCCATCAACGGCCGAGTCAGTATTGCAAGAGTTAGCGCATGATTATCCCTTACCGAAATTGATCTTAGAGTATCGAAGTTTAAGTAAACTTAAATCAACCTACACCGATAAATTACCACAACAAGTCGAGCCGACTACCGGGCGTGTTCATACCTCTTACCAGCAGGCAGTGGCCGCAACGGGACGATTGTCATCAACCGATCCAAACTTGCAAAATATCCCTATCCGCACAGAAGAAGGCCGCCGTATACGCCAGGCTTTCGTACCTCAACCCGGTTATAAAATGGTTGCAGCAGATTACTCACAAATTGAATTGCGCATAATGGCACATTTATCCGGTGATAAAGGTTTGCTTAATGCGTTTGCCAAGGGAGTGGATGTGCATAGTGCCACCGCAGCAGAAGTCTTTGGTGTTGAGACCGATGCGGTAACAAAAGATCAACGTCGTTCAGCGAAAGCGATTAACTTTGGTTTAATTTATGGCATGTCGGCTTTTGGTTTAGCTAAACAACTTGATATCAGTCGCCCGGAAGCCCAGGAATATGTTGACCGGTATTTCCAACGTTACCCGGGAGTGAAAGAGTACATGGAGCAAACCAAGGAAAAAGCTAAAGAGCAGGGGTATGTTGAAACAGTATTTGGTCGGCGTTTATATTTGCATGAGATTAATGCAAGAAATGGAATGCGGCGTCAATATGCAGAGCGCACCGCGATTAATGCACCTATGCAAGGTAGCGCGGCAGATATTATTAAACGCGCAATGATTTCTTTAGATAAAGAAATTCAGAAAGGAAAATTTGATATGCGCATGATCATGCAAGTGCATGATGAACTGGTATTTGAAATTAAAGAGCCACAGGTCGATGATGCTATAAAAATGATCAGCCAGAAAATGGAAAGTGCTGCGGAACTTTTAGTACCTTTGCTTGTTGATGTTGGTATTGGTATCAACTGGGATCAAGCCCACTAATATTTATTATACAAACTTAGCGGAATATTTGAATGGCAGATTTATTTAATGAAAAAGCGAAGGACTGGGATGTTAATGACATGGTCTTGCAGCTTTCAAATGCCGTTGGTGCAGCAATCTTAGAAAACATGACATTGCACGATCAAATGCAGGTAATGGATTTTGGTGCGGGAACGGGCTTAATTACCTCACACGTTTTACCTCATGTAAAAAATATTACTGCGGTTGATGTATCACAAGCTATGTTGCAACAGTTGGTTGCTAAGCCTGAATTTAAAGGCAAGGTAGAAGCGCTATGTCAGGATATTCTGGAGCAACCCTTAAAACAAAAGTTTGATTTAATAATGAGTGCGATGGCATTGCATCATGTTGAAGATACCAACCTGTTAATGCAACGTTTTGCGGATATGTTAAACCCGGGTGCAAAAATTGCACTGGCTGATTTAGATTCAGAAGATGGCAGCTTTCATCCTGAAGATATTGAAGGTGTTTTTCATGCGGGTTTTGAACGCGATCATGTAAAAAAACTTTTAGAAAAAAATGGTTTTAAAGCGGTCAGGTTTGTTACCGCCCATACGGTAATCAAAGAAAATAAAAGTTATCCAATTTTTTTAGTCATCGCGACTAAAGCATAATTTATTTATGGGAATACTTGTTCGGTTATCCCCAACCGAACAATGCTATTACCCCGGGGTGTAACCCCATTCACCCCGGGGCTTTTTTACCTAGTTAGTACGTTTCATACAGTGACAATGGTTCACAAATGTTCACAAATATAGGCTTTAAAGATACATGGCCGATGCCTATAGTTACATTACTTGATATTACTTTTAATCCCTTGGTGATATTAGGTGTCTGGTCCCCAATACCAGGCATATACTTAGCCCCGGAATATTTAGTGTATGAAGTTAGGTCTTCTACTCTTCCCCATCCCAAACCCCTTTCCGGGGTTTTTTTTTGACCTCCTGAAACGTCCTGAGAACATAAATTTCGGCGTTATAAATTCACGAAAATCGGTTACTTACTGGAGTAAGCTCCCTCTTTTCGTACAAATTTATGCCTTGAACTTTATCTTCTCAGGACGTTTCAGAAACTTGCGTTTGGGGCAGCGCTGTCTTCCCTTCGGGAAGATCAGATTGGTTTAAATTAATATAAAAGTACTCGTCATTCCGGCACGACTAGAACAAACGGAGTTTGTTGAGGAGTGTCTGATGGACTGCCATCGGCAGTTCTGAGACTGAGCCGGAATCCATGTATGGAAGCTGGTTATTTGAGGGCTTCTATAAGCTTTTCTTTGCGTTCCTTGGCGTCTTTGCGCCTCTGCGTTGATATCTTTTGATTTTAATTACTTTTGGAGCCGTCGTTCAGCTTGTGTTCAGTTTACCTGGGCTAATCTTTTAGTTAATCGATAGAGAAAGTTTATTTAGGAGGAAAATCAAGCCAGCGATCGAGGACGGATTGGGCTTCTTCAAGGCCGGTGCCTTTGAGGGCGGAGAAGAGCTGCACGCTGACATTGGCGAGTTCGGCGAGGTCACGTTTCACTTTCAGCAGGGCATTCTGGGCGGCACCACGTTTGAGCTTGTCGGCCTTGGTAAGCAGGATATGGGCGGGCATATTGGCGTGCATGCACCATTCCAGCATACGCTGGTCGTACTCTGTGAGGGGGTGGCGGACGTCCATGAGCAGGATAAGTCCTTGTAATGATTGGCGTTCGTGTAAGTAGCGCTCTAGTGAAACCGCCCATTCCTGCTTGACTTTATCCGGGACCTTGGCGAAGCCATAACCGGGTAAATCGACCAGGCGGCGCTCATCGTCGAGGCGGAAAAACACCAAATGTTGTGTTCTGCCGGGGGTTTTACTGATGCGGGCAAGGGACTTTTGGGTGGTGAGCCGGTTTAAAGCACTCGATTTACCCGCATTTGAGCGTCCGGCAAAGGCAACTTCTCGTCCGGTGTCCTCGGGGGCCTGTTCGGGCCTGGGAACACTGATGAGGAATTGTGCAATATTATAGCGGCTTGGATTGTTTTGTGATTTGGTCAAAATTGTATTACCTATTATGCGATAAGTAGGCTCTGGGGTATAATAACGAGAATTTAAGCGCTGTCCTGCGGGATTCCGTATATAATGCCGGCCAAATTTAGAAATTTTTTGAGTCAAAATTGAATCAATTGGCATTTTAGCATGTCACTGAAAAGACATGTGTACAGAATTAAAAAAGTAAAACTAAGGAGTTTTAAAATGAAAAAGTTAGTAGTATCAGTATCGGCAGCAACAATCGCTTTATTCGGCATGGTGTCATCTGCACAAGCAGATATTCGTACTTACCGCACAGCATGTGCATCTTGTCATATGACTGGCGCTGCAGGCGCACCAAAAACAGGTGACAAAGCGGCATGGAAAGCACGTATCACTGCAGGCATGGACACCATGGTAACAAACGCGATTAAAGGTAAAGGCGCTATGCCACCTAAAGGCGGTCGTCCAAACTTAACCGACGACCAAATTAAAGCTGTTGTTGCTTACATGGTTAATGAATCTAAATAATTTTTGTAAAGGTAGTTAATATCCCATGATTTATAAAACTTTGATTGCTGTTTGTGCTTTATCAACAATGGTTGCATCTACTGGCGTTAGTGTTGCCGCGGGTGATGCCAAAGCGGGTAAAGCGAAAGCAGCGAATTGTGTCGGTTGCCATGGTGTGAAAGGCAACAGTACCAATCCAGCCTGGCCTAAACTGGCTGGTCAACATGCTGCAGTTATTGCGAAACAGTTGGCTGATTTCAAATCAGGTAAGCGAACTGAGCCATTAATGGTTTCCCAGGTTTCTGGCCTGAGTCAACAGGATATGGATGACCTCGGTGCTTACTTTGCCAAGCAAACTGGAACTCAAGGTGCAACCGATGAGAAGCTAGCATCAGCCGGTGCTAAACTTTATCGCGGTGGCAACAAGAAGAAAGGTGTTTCTGCATGTATTGCTTGTCATGGACCTACCGGTGCTGGTAACCCAGCTGCAAAATTCCCTGCTTTAAGTGGTCAGCATGCTGCGTATATCGAAAAGGCGATGAAAGATTTTCGCTCGGGTAAACGTGGTAATGATATGAACAAAATGATGCGTAGTATTGCAGAGAAAATGAGTGACAAAGAAATTAAAGCTGTTGCTTCTTACGTCTCTGGTTTGCATTAAGCTTTTCTATTGTTAAGTCGTTATGACTTAATATAGAAAGGGAATTGATAAAAAAGGGCGGTTATCACCGCCTTTTTTTATGTTGTGATTTAAGTTAAACGCTACAAGTAACATAAGACTATAACCGTGAATAAACCCGCTAAAAAACACTCCCGCCTGAATATTGTTTTAGAATTTTTGGGTTCAATGAACCTTGCGATTACTATTTTGGTTGCAATCGCGATTGCTTCCGTAATTGGCACAGTGTTAAAACAAAACCAGCCCTATAATGATTACATTATTAAATTCGGCACTTTCTGGCACGAAGTTTTTCAAGTTATGGGTTTATATAATGTCTATAGTGCCATCTGGTTTTTAGCATTATTGATTTTTTTAGTTATCAGCACCGGTGTTTGTGTTTATAGAAATGCGCCAACTAAGTTGCGAGACATGCAACAGTTCAGGGTCAATGTTAAGGAAAAATCGTTACGCTTAATGCATAACAGTGAGTCATGGTCGACAGAAAAAGAATCAGCTGAAGTTGAAAACAATATTCGACATTTTTTAAAGTTAAAAGGTTTCCGCACTCGTATTAAAGATCATGATGACCATCATGTAATAGCGGGCATGAAAGGCGCATGGAACCGTTCCGGTTATATTTTTACCCATGTTGGTATTATCGTGCTTTGTATTGGCGCTTATTTAGATGGTGGGTTTGGTTTAACCATAAAAGAATGGACAGGTCGTATTGTTCCTGAAACCCGCGATATTCGTGCAGACCAGGTACCCGCAACAGCAAGATTAAAACCAGAAGATTCAATGGCTTTCCGGGGATCTATTTCCTTACAGGAAGGCACGGCAAGTAATATTGTCTTTTTAAACATCCGCGATGGTTACCTGGTACAGGAATTACCATTTACCATTGAATTAAAAGACTTTCGTGTTGAGCATTATTCATCGGGTATGCCGAAGTCATTCGAAAGTGATTTAATTATTCATGATGACCAGTTAAAAGAACCATTAAAACAAACCATTTCAGTTAACCATCCTTTGATCTATCGGGGTTACGCCCTGTACCAGGCAAGTTTTGGTGATGGCGGTTCCAAACTGTCATTACAAGCATGGCCGTTTCATAGTAAAAAAATTCAAAAGATTGAAGTTAAAGTACCGGTAAAAGAAAAGCGCACATTAAATACCTTGATAGGAAAATACACGCTTGAGGTTGATGATTTTAAAGTATTTAATATTTTCCCGAACTCTGAAAAAGAAAAAGCAGAAACGGGCAAAAAGTTTAAAAACTTTGGTCCAAGCTTTACTTTTAAAATGCGTGACGCCAGTGGCGCAGCCAAGGAATATCATAACTACATGCTACCTGTGACCCAGGATGGCCGACGTTTTTACCTGACCGGTATGCGAAGTACAGTGGCCGAGCCATTCAGATACTTGCATATGCCCGCTGATAATGAAGACAGTCTGGACCGCTTTATGGGATTTCATGCTTTATTACATGACCAGGTTAACATGAAGCGCATTGCGCAAAACAGTGTTCGTACTGCCATGGGCATCGCAAAGAAAAATGATAATAATCTGCAGTCTGATGTCGTTAGTTCGATGATGAATTTATTAACCCTGTTTAACCAGGGGGGTTATATCGCGATTGATCGAGACATTAAACAGAAAGTCCCTAAAGATAGACAGGTTAATGTTGCCGATGCTTATGTTAAAATTTTACAAAACCTGTTGCAGAACGCCTACCTTGCATTATTGAAGCAGGACGGTGTCGATGTCTCAAAAGGTGTGCGTGACGAAGACAGCCTCTTTTTTGAAGATGCTATCACTGCATTAGCAGGTATTGGTGCCTATGGTTCACCGGTGTATTTCCAGTTAACTGAATTTAAGCAACGTGAATCATCAGGAATACAAATTACGCGTCACCCGGGACAAGGTATTTTTTATCTCGGTTGCTTAATGCTCATCGTTGGTATTTTTATGATGTTTTATATTTCATACCAACGCTTATGGGTCATAGTAAAGCCTGAAGGTGAGCAGTTAGCGATTACCTTTGCCGGTTCAGGTAATAGAAACCAGCGTGATTTTGCAAATAGTTTTGAAGAGCTGGTAGAGAAAGTAAAACAGTTTACAACTGAAAAATAGATAAAGTTTAAATGCAGGTCATTGCACCCACAGAACGGGCATAAACGAGTACATAATATGACCGCAGCAATCTCTATGTTATTGCACAAATATCCGGAGATTGCTTCACCCTATCAAACAGGGTTCGCAATGACAGGCTGTTGAAAATTTAAGTAAGGTGAAGAAAATGTCTGTACCCAATGAATTTATGAACAGTGAAATGCAACCGCCATTTATAAAGCGGTTAAACGCCCTTGACTGGGTGTTTGCGATTTTATTAGTGGTTGGCAGTGTTTATGCATTTCAAAAATATTCACATTTGATGGATGCTTATGAAGTAGGAATATTATTTGGCACCGCTATTTCATTTATTGCAATTGGTTGGTTATGGAAACCAGCACGTAGCTTAATGTTTTATGTGGCTGCGATAAGTTTGTTTGCGGTTAATCTATACGGTAATGATTTGGCTGCAGCAGAAACTAATTTCTTCTTACGGTTTTTATTCTCCGCCCAGTCAGCCACGATGTGGATGAGTGCCTTGTTTGTGATGGCAACAGTTGCGTACTTTGTCGAGTTATTTAGCGGTAATGAATTCACCGGTAAAGTTGCTACAGCAATGACCTGGTGCGCAACCGCAATGGGCTTTATTGGTTTACTGGTGCGCTGGCGTGAAACCTATTTACATGGTGCAGACATCGGTTATATCCCGGTCAGTAATCTGTACGAAGTGTTTATCCTGTTTTCTATTATTACCGCGTTGATTTATCTTTTTTATGAAAAGAAATACGAAACCCGTTCAATGGGTGGGTTTGTATTACTTGTCATCAGTGCCGCGATCGCGTTTTTACTCTGGTACCACTTTGAAAAAAATGCATCAGAAATTAAACCACTGGTGCCGGCATTACAAAGTTACTGGATGAAGATCCATGTACCCGCCAATTTTGTCGGTTACGGTGCCTTTGCTCTGGCCGCGATGATCGGTGTGGCTTACTTAATTAAAGATAAGGCGTTAAAAAATAACCCTAATGGCGCGGTTGCAAAACGTTTACCGTCACTGGATATGATGGATGACGTGATGCATAAATCTATCGCTTTAGGCTTTGCCTTTTTCACCATCGCTACCGTGCTCGGTGCCATGTGGGCTGCAGAAGCCTGGGGTGGTTACTGGTCGTGGGATCCAAAAGAAACATGGGCCTTAATCGTTTGGTTAAATTATGCGGCGTGGTTACATATGCGTTTAATGAAAGGTTTACGTGGTGTGCCATTAGCCTGGTGGGCGATTATTGGTTTGTTTGTTACTCATACGGAGAACTTTAACCTTTCGTCATTCCGGGCTTGATCCGGAATCCAGAAAAATGAAGGCCAAACAAATGTTTGGCCTTTTTTTATTATAAATATATTTTGTCGGGGCTTCACTTAATAAAACCTCGAAGAGGCTTATTAAGTGAGACCGGACAGAAAACACTACCGCATGATCCCACCATACATATACTGGTTAAAACTCGCGATATCCATACTCACCCCACGGAACAGGTGATCCAGACTCATAATAGCTTGCTCGAGTAACAGCACAGATATGTAAGGGTGCTCAACACGTAAGCGGTTGTACATGACTTTGGAAATACGCAGAAGTTTTGTATTAGGACTCATGGCACGAATACGGGCAGAGCGGGGTTGGTTATCAAAAAATGACATGGAGCCCATCAGTTCACCGGCTTCGAGTTCACCAATTTCCACTTCTTTACCCTGGTTGTCATGAAATAAGCCGGTGACACCTTCAATAACAAAGTAGAGCGCATCACCGATTTCACCAAAGTCAGCAATAATGTCGCCTTTTTGAAATGAAACCGCTTCAGTGAATTCCAAAAAGGTATTAACCTCGTTTATGGTGAGAGATTCGCAGAACTTATTCTGGCAAAGCACATCGTTGAGTTCGAATTTTTCAGTGCTGCGTTGGTGTGGCATGGTGGAACTCCTGATTGTCTATTGGGTCATAGTTATAGTCTATTTAGATAGGGAATGTTATCGGCAGCTTGCGCTTATGCATAAGATTGAATACCCTAAAATTCAAAGAATATTGTAAAGGAAATGAATAAAAATGAAATTTAAATTATTTATGACTATTTTACTGAGTGTTTTACTCAGTAATGTAGCAATGGCTGCGATAGATGAAGGCATTGAATATAAACGTGTGTCTCCAGCGCAACCAACAATTACCAAGAATAAAATCGAGGTAGTGGAGTTATTCTGGTATGGCTGTCCGCACTGTTATTATTTTGAGCCACATTTAAACGACTGGTTAGCCAAGAAGCCGGATAATGTTGTGTTTTACCGTGTTCCTGCAGTATTCAGTCAAAAGTGGGCATTACATGCGCGCGCATTCTATACCGCGAAAACACTGGGTCTGTTTGATAATGGTAAAACAGAATTCCATGAAGCGATGTTTGATGAGATTCATAAAAAGAAAAAGCATTTACACACTAAAAAGGACATTGAGAAAATGTTTGCCCGGTTTGGCATTTCAGCTGAAGACTTCAATAACACCTTTGACTCGTTTTCGGTGAATACAAAAGTGAACCGGGCCACGGCTTTATCAAAGCGTTACCAACTCGATGGTGTGCCGACCATGATCGTGAATGGTAAATATCGCACAGATGGCCCAATGGCGGGGGGTCGTAAAGGTATAATTAAAGTACTCGATTTTTTAATCAACAAAGAATCAAAATAGGTAACAGCCTGGTTTAAGCTGTTAACGAGGTTTAAGTTTAAAAAGACGAAGCCGATAGATTTAAACAGGCATAAGGGAAGATTTTAATGAAAGCGGCAGAGTTATTTGTAAAGTGTTTAGAAAACGAAGGTGTTGAATACATCTTTGGTATTCCGGGAGAAGAGAACCTGGATATGATGGATGCTTTACTAGATTCATCGATTAAGTTTATCACCGTGCGGCATGAGCAGGGTGCGGCCTTTATGGCCGATGTTTACGGCAGGCTAACCGGCCGAGCTGGCGTGTGTATGGCGACATTGGGCCCAGGAGCGACTAACCTGATAACCGGCGTGGCGGATGCGAATATGGACCATGCCCCGGTTATTGCTATCGCCGGACAGGCGAGTACTCACCGTTTACATAAAGAATCCCACCAGGTACTGGATTTGGAGCAGATGTTCCAGCCGATTACGAAATATTCATCGCGCTTATTGGAGCCCGATATTATCGCGGAGGTGGTGCGTAAGGCATTTAAAGTCGCGCAGGCTGAAAAAACCGGTGCCTGTTTCATCGAGTTTCCGGAGAACATTGCGGAAATGGAAATCGATGATATCCCCTTAGCGGTGAAACATGCTCATTCACCAGAGCCGCCCGGTGAACGGGTCGATCGCGCCGCGGAAATCATTTCTAATGCTAAGAACCCGATCATCCTTGCCGGTAACGGTGTGGTTCGTGGTAAAGCCTGGAAACAACTCGACAGTTTTGCCCAGGAATTACGTATCCCGGTTGCCAATACCTTTATGGCAAAAGGGGTTATTCCGTTCAAGCATGAAATGGCCCTGGGCAGTGCCGGTTTGCAAGCAAATGATTATGTCAGCTGTGGTTTTAGTAAAGCGGATGTCATTATTTGCATTGGTTATGACCTGGTGGAATACCACCCCTATCTCTGGCATCCGACTAAAGACCGTACCATTATCCATATCGATCAGTCTCCAGCCGAAGTGGACGCTTACTACCCCGTGTCATGCGGTGTGGTGGGAGATATTAAACACTCACTGTTGCGGATTATGGAGTTAGCCAGCCCAAATACAGGTAATCATATGCGTGCCTTACGCAAAGCGTTAATCGAGGATATGAACCAGCATAAAGATGATAATTCTCTTCCGATGAAGCCGCAGAAAATCATCTGGGATTTACGTACCGCCATGAATATGGAAGATATCGCAATTTCTGATGTGGGTGCGCATAAAATGTGGATGTCGCGTATGTTCCGTTGTGAGTTCCCAAACACCTGTATCATTTCAAACGGCTTTGCCAGCATGGGCATTGCGGTGCCGGGTGCGATCGGCGCTAAATTAGCGTTCCCAGATCGGGCCATTGTCGCGGTGACCGGTGATGCCGGTTTTATGATGAATTCGCAGGAAATAGAAACCGCACTGCGTTTAAATACACCGATTGTCATATTAATCTGGAATGATTCTGCCTATGGTTTAATCGAGTGGAAACAAATGAATCAGTTCAGTCGTAAATCGCATATTGATTTCAATAATCCTGATTTTGTTAAGTATGCAGAATCATTTGGTGCCAAAGGTTATCGTATCGAAAAAGGTGAAGATTTGTTGCCAACCTTAAAGCAAGCACTGGCAGATAAAACGGTGAGTGTGATTGACTGCCCGGTTGATTACAGCGAAAACTTAAAACTCACTGGTAAGTTAGGTGAAATGGTTTGTCCGATTTAGCCTCAAATAGAATCTTACGGATATTAAGCTATAACTTGCAGGTTGGCATTAAAACCAGTCGCGCGAGTCAATACATTACAGGTAGCTGGAAACACCTGATTCCGCATTCACAACGGTTAAGCAACCTCGATGAAACCATCGATTTTTTACACAGCTACGACATTGTTGGGTTACAGGAAACAGATGCTGGTAGCCTGCGTAGTAATTATATTAACCTGACAGAATATTTAGCTGATCGCGCAAAATTTCCGTACTGGTATCACCAGGTTAATCGTAACCTTGGGCATATTGCTAAACACAGTAATGGCTTGTTAAGTCATGTCAGGCCTTATGAATTAGAAAATATTCGACTTCCGGGTTTAATTCCTGGTCGCCAGGCTATCCTGGCTAAATATGGTAGTGAAAAAGAAACCCTGGCAATTTTTGTTTTACACCTGGCCTTGAGTAAACGCGCAAGAATGAGACAACTGGTTAGCATCGCAGACAGAGTTAACCAGTATGAACATGCAATCGTGATGGGTGATCTCAATTGCAAAGTCGATAGCGATGAAATGCGACATTTATTTAAACAGACAAAGTTACATGAGCCGATAGAAGAGTTGCATACTTTTCCAAGTTGGCGTCCACAACATCATATCGATCATATACTTGTGACATCAGAGCTTGAAGTTGTTAACGCCAAGCCATTAAAACATGTTTGTTCTGATCATCTTCCCATTATGATGGAAGTGAAAATACCGGAAAGCCTGGATATTAAAAATAAATTTTATATGGCTGGCACACATAGTAAAAAAAATGAAGTGGCATAAATATGGCCAAAAATAAATATACTGATCTGGAAGATGATTCTGCTGGCGCAAATAAATGGAAAAATAAATATTTAGCCAGCTTAGAAGATCTTGAAAATAAAGAACAACAATGGACAGATAGCGAAAAGAATTTACGGGCATTAATTATACATTTAACAAATGCTGCTGATAGATCGTCGGATAAACTAAATAGTCAATTAGACGTATTAAAAAATGCCGTTAATAAAGGGGTTGCGGGCAATAAGCTTAAAAAAGCGATTGATGAAGTAGCCGATAGTATTCTCAGCTTAGACGCTTTCAGAGACCGGAAAAAAAATGAACTCCGTAATAATTTTGTTGAGTTTATAAATAAAGTAAAACCTGCCGGAAAAATAGAAAAAAAACTGGTAAAGCTATCCGGAAAAATTTCCAAGACATCCACAACTAAAGAGATATCACCGCTTATCA
>CAMYJG010000058.1 GCA_947258695.1 uncultured Ectothiorhodospiraceae bacterium
AACGTGTACATTTTTATAATTTTCAATCGTACTACTCAGTTTATTTTTACCTGTTTGGTGCCAGATAGTTGGTTGTAGCGCTTGTGTTAAATGCGATATGGCTTGCGGCACACTTTCATTTAACGCCTGAGCACCTAAACTACCACCTATAATTAACACTCGAATATTTCCCCGGTGTCCTGCCATTCTTATCTCAGGATCAACTATCTCTGATATTTCTTTTCGAATAGGGTTTCCCATCGAAATAACATTATTGTTATTTTTAAAGCTATTAGGAAATGCTTGCATAACTGTTGTTGCGACATAACTTAGTACTTTATTGGTTAATCCCGGGATTGCATTTTGTTCATGCAGGTATAATGGTTTACGTAATATAAATGCCGCTAAACCACATGGTCCACTAACGAATCCACCCATACCAAGCACAGCATCGGGTTTAACTCTAATAAATATTTTAATCACCTGAATAACAGCAAATATCAATTTCAAAGGTACAAATAACAAGTTCAAAAAACCTTTTCCACGCAGACCGCTTATACTAATAACTTCTAATACAATACCCGCCGCAGGTACAATGCGATGCTCCAAACCTTTTTCTGTTCCAATCCATGTAATTTTCACACCTTGCTCACGCAAATAATCCGCAACTGCTAGTGCAGGATAAACATGACCACCCGTTCCACCTGCTGCAATCAGAACATGTTTTACCTGGCTTGTTTTAACTGCAGCTACCATGATCGATTACCTATTGATGTTCTTTTATTCTGGCCAACACGATCAAACTTTCGTGTTTCGTAATCAGCACGTAGTAACATTCCAATTACTATACACATAACGATCAAACTACTGCCGCCATAACTCATTAAAGGTAAAGTCAAACCTTTAGTCGGTAAGACTCCCATATTTACGCCGATATTAATAAATGCCTGTAAACCCAGCCAAATACCCAGACCATAAGCGAGAAATGCAGTAAATGGCCTTTCACGTTTTTCTGCTCGCCGTCCAATCATTAATGATCTGATTACAATAAAACAGAAAAGTGCAATTACAAGAACAACACTGAACAACCCAAGCTCTTCTGCCAATACAGCAAATACAAAGTCAGTATGTGCTTCAGGTAAGTAAAATAATTTCTGAATACTAGAACCCAGTCCAACACCAAGCCACTCACCACGACCAAAGGCAATTAAGGCCTGGGTTAATTGAAACCCACTATTGTAAGGATCAGCCCATGGATTGAGAAACGTTGTTAAACGTTCCATTCGGTAGGGTGATGAAACAGCGACAAGTGATAACACAGCCCCCATAGTTAACAATAGAAATATAAACTGGAAGAAACTGGCTCCGCCTAACCACAACATTCCCATAGCCGTCATAGCTATTACTGCTACTGCTCCAAAATCCGGTTCAAATATCAGTAATGATGAAATAATGAATATCAAACCTAAGGGACGTAAAAAACCACTCAGATTTGTGCGTACTTCTTCGTTATGACGGACAAGATAACCAGCGAGATAAATAACTGTTGCTAACTTAACAAACTCGGATACCTGTAAAGTGGTAAAACCGATATTTAACCAACGCATACTTCCATTAACTTCTTTACCTAAACCAGGAATTAACACCATCACTAACAAAATCATACTAAGAACAATCAAGGCAGGTCCTGATTTTTGTATATATTTAAGAGGTATTTTAAAAACAATAATCGCAGCAACCAGCCCAGTTATCGAATAAAAAAACTGTCTCCAAAAATAGTATAAAGGTTCAGATAATTGTCTTTCTGATATTGATATAGATGAAGATGCCACCATCACTAATCCTAATCCCAACAATGCTAACGCACTCAGCAATAAAGGAATATCCAGGTTTTCAACTACTGAACTACTTTTATCTTTTGCAGAAGTAGCAGAAAATTTATTCGCGTAATTTTTAGGTAAAGATATTACACTCATTGCAATACCTCACTGACCGCCTGAATAAAAGTCTCGCCACGTTGCTCATAGCCTGAAAACATATCAAAACTTGCACAAGCAGGTGATAACAACACCACATTTCCTGCTACTGCCATTTCATTCGCTTTTGTTACGGCTTGCATTAAATCTTTGACAAAAACCACATCTGTATAAGCAGATAATTCGTTATTGATAAGTTCCGCATCCTCGCCCAACAAAAGTAAATGCTTTACTTTATCTTTCACAACATTTTTTAGAGGTGAAAAATCCTGACCTTTTGCTTGCCCACCAGCAATAAGAATAATTCCATTTGCATCAATACCATTAATAGCTGCAATGGCTGCCCCAACATTCGTTGCTTTTGAATCGTTGTACCAGGCCACACCATTTTTCTCTGCAACCCACTGGCTACGATGAGGTAAACCTGTGAATTTTTTTAATGCAACAATCATTGCATCTAATGGAATATTTACTTCTTTACCGAGGGCAAGAGCTGCCAATGCATTGACTACATTGTGCTTACCTTTAATTTTCAATTCAGAAACAGCTAATAACAACTCATTTTCATAACACAAATATTCCTGCTCGTTGTCAATACAAATACCAAATTGATTTTCAAGTGGTTTCTTTTCAGTAAAACCAACTAGATCACGCCCTTTTCTTACCAGGTTAGCTGTTGCCATCACAGCTTCATCATCCAGATTAACAACTAAGGTACCTGAGCCATAATAAACTTTTGCCTTAGCTGCAGTGTAATCGTTTAAGTTAGAATAACGATCCATGTGGTCTTCACTAATATTTAAAATTACCGCTGCGCGCGCATTTAAACTTTCTGTTGTTTCTAACTGAAAGCTCGATAACTCAAGAATATATAAGTCAGGATGTGGCTCATGCAATAAATCTAAAGCTGGTACACCAATATTGCCACCTACTCTTACATCCAAACCTGCTACTTGCGCCATTTCTCCTAATAATGTTGTTACTGTACTTTTCCCATTAGAGCCGGTAATCGCAATAACAGGCGCATCGACATTACGTGCAAATAATTCAATATCTCCAATAATTTCTACACCTCGTGCACGTGCTTCAGAAATTAAAGGTTCTCGTAATGAAATTCCTGGACTAACAATTAAACAGGTTGCCCGCTTGAATGCTTCAGAATTAAATCCACCTACAAATACAGCAATATCGGGATAAAATTCCTGTAATTCATCTAACGCAGGAGGATGTTCACGACTATCAGTAACAGCAACTTCAATTCTATGCTCACTTAAATAACGCGCACAGGATAAGCCGGTTTTACCTAAACCAACTATTAACACACGCTTATGAGATAAAGTATCCATATAATCCGTTTCATTTCCGACTAGTTGTAAATTTTCAGCCAACATCATTTTTCTTACCGAATTTTTAATGATGCCAGGCCAATCAGTACCAAGATAACTGTAATAATCCAAAAACGTACTATTACTCTTGGCTCAGGCCAACCTTTTAACTCAAAATGGTGATGTAAAGGTGCCATTCGAAAAATTCTTTTACCTGTTAACTTAAACGATGCCACTTGCAAAATAACGGACAAAGTTTCAACAACAAACACACCGCCCATAATAAACAAAACAAATTCCTGCCTAACCATCACGGCAACAACACCAATTGCCGCGCCTAATGCTAATGCACCAACATCCCCCATAAAAACCATTGCCGGGTAAGTATTAAACCAAAGAAATCCAAGGCCGGCTCCAACAAGCGCACCACAGAAAATAACTAACTCACCAACACCAGGGACATAAGGAATAGATAAATAGCCAGAAAAAACTGAATTACCTGAAAGGTAGGCAAAGATACCTAAAGCACCTGCGACCATGACTGAAGGTAATATCGCTAAACCATCGAGCCCGTCAGTTAAATTAACCGCATTACTCGTTCCAACTATGACAAAGTATGTAAATATCACATAGCTGATAACACCGAGAGGAAAAATCAGATCTTTGAAAAACGGTACTATTAATTGTGTCTCAGCCGGAACAACTGCTGAATCAAATAAATAATAAGCAACTACAAAACCAATAATTGACTGCCATAAATATTTATAACGGGATGCCAGGCCTTTAGGATCTTGTTTGACCAGTTTCTTATAATCATCTATCCAGCCAATCATGCCATAAGAAAACATCACAACAAGAACCACCCAAACAAAACGGTTTCCTAAATCAGCCCATAATAATGTGCTGATAGCAATAGCAACAATAATTAGTGCGCCACCCATGGTTGGCGTACCGGCCTTACTAAAATGAGATTCCGGCCCATCATCACGAATAGGTTGCCCTACATTAAATGAACTTAGTTTACGAATCATTGATGGACCAATTAGCAGAGAAATTAATAATGCTGTTAACACGCCAAGAATCGCCCTTAATGTTAAATAATTAAAAACATTAAAGCCGCTATAAAATTCCTGTAGATATTGTGCTAAGTGATACAGCATCTTATTGCCCTTCTGCCATTGTTAGTGCATTCACAACTTTTTCCATGTGCATACTTCTTGACCCTTTCACTAAAAGCGTGACATCGTCGGAAAGGTCATTACGTAATGCATTGATCATGTCCTCATGCTTGTCATAGCAAAATCCATTATCACCAAACTCTTTTGCTGCTTTGGCAGCCAATGCTCCTAAAGAATACAAAGAATCTACTCCGCATTTTTTTGCATAGATGCCTGCCTCAGCATGTAACTCAGCTTCATCCCCACCAAGTTCGCCCATATCGCCCAGCGCTAAAAATCGTTTATTAGTAAAACTACCTAGCACATCTAAACCTGCATGCAATGAACTTGGGTTTGCATTGTATGTATCATCAATAACACAACTATTTTTAATTCCTTGTTTTATTTGTAAACGTCCATTTACAGCTTTTAGATTTTCTAAGCCTGAAACAATTTGTGATAATGGTATATCCACAGAAATAGACGCTGCTATAGCGGCTAAAGCATTCATCACATTATGCGAACCCAGTAAGTTTAATTTTATTTGACAATCACCTTTTGATGTTGTTACTTTCAACAAATTCCCTTCGCTTACTGATTGCCATTGACACATCACATCTGCTTTATTTTTAATACCAAAGCTAATTACATTAAAACCAGCTGTCGCTTGTTTAAAGACATGATAAAAAGGATCATCTGCATTTATAATTGCAGTACCTGATGGAGCCAGGCCACTGAATATTTCACTTTTTGCTTTTGCAGTATTTTCAATACTGCCAAACCCCTCCAGGTGTGCCGAACCTATGTTTGTTACTATTGCAACATCCGGTAAAGCAATATTGGTTAGGTAATCAATTTCACCAGAATGATTTGCCCCCATTTCAATAACAGCGGCATCATAAGAATCATTCAATCTAAATAACGTTAATGGAACACCAATATCATTATTTAAGTTACCGTGTGTTGCCATGGCCGGATGGGCCTGGTTTAAGATACTTGCTAACATTTCTTTAACTGTTGTCTTACCATTGCTTCCGGTAATAGCAAAAACCGGCTTGTTAAATTTTTTACGCCATGCTTTTGCTAATAAACCTAAAGCTTGATGAGTATCTTCGGTAATAACTATATTGCCCGCATCGAGCTGTTCATCTACCAGGCAAGCTGCAGCACCTTTTTCAACCGCATTAGCAACGAATTTATGCCCATCAAAATTTGGACCTTTTAATGCAATAAATAACTCTCCGCCCTTAATAGTTCTTGTATCAGTAGAAACTCCTCTCACTGTTACATTTTCGCCAATATATTTAGCCGATAATATTTCTGCAATTTCCGCGATTGACATTGAAAACGAATTGCTTGTATCAACAGAATTCATCCTGCACATACCTCTAGTTGTTGCAAGACTTCATCAGCATCATTAAATGGATATTTTACATCCCCAATTAACTGATAATTCTCATGCCCCTTACCTGCAATCAGGACCACATCGCCTGCCTTTGCATGTGATATTGCATAATGAATAGCCTTATGCCTGTCAATTTCGATTGAAACTTTTGAAGGTTCTTTTATTCCAGCTTTAATATCTTTAATAATGCTAATCGCATCTTCAGTACGTGGGTTATCATCTGTTAATACAATAAAGTCAGCATTTTTTTCGGCTATCGCCCCCATAAGAGGACGCTTACCTTTATCACGATCACCGCCACAGCCAAACACACACCACAAATTGTATTGCGTATGTTGACGCAAAGAAGTTAATGCTTGTTCAAGTGCGTCTGGTGTATGAGCAAAATCAACTATAACTAAAGGAGTATTGTCTCCGCCAAATCGCTGCATACGACCAGCAACACTTTTAATATTCGCTATGCGCTTTAATGCTTCATTAAATTCAATTCCATGTAACAACATGAATGACAGTACCACAAGTAAATTGCTGGCATTAAAATCACCAATAACAGGAGCACTCAGATGACCATTTCCCCAGGGAGTACTGACATCCATCGATAAACCATTTTGATCTAATTTAACGTTAGAACCACTTACATCTGGATTTAATTTTTCGTTCAAACCATAACGAACACAATGAATATTTTTGTCTAGGCTATCAGCTATATTTCTACCCGCTTCATCATCAATATTTACGATGGCATTTTTTAAACCTTTAGTTTTAAATAGTTTTGATTTAGCTTCAGCATAACTGTCCATGTCGCCATGATAATCCAGATGATCACGACTTAAGTTAGTAAAAACTGCACTATCAAACTGAATAGCATTAACACGCCCCTGAATAAGCGCATGCGAGGAAACTTCCATTACAGCAAATCTTGCATTGGCTGTTTTAATATCTGATAACCATTTATGACAAGTTACTGCATCAGGGGTGGTATAACCCGTTGCTTTTAAATCGGGGTAGATACCACTTCCTAAAGTTCCGATAAGGCCACATGCTGCATCAACACTCATTACCTGAGCAATAAAATCAGCACATGAAGTTTTTCCATTTGTTCCGGTAATGCCACACACCTGGATGGTTTTCGATGGAGAGTCATAAAAACGATCCGCGAATATACCAGTCAACTGACTTAAATTTTCAATCGCAATAATCGGTATTTCAATATTAGATGACGTTTTACGCCAATTTAGTTTAATTGCATCTATAGAGGCTTCAGCTTCCCATAAAACAGCAGCAGCACCCTGTTCGATCGCATTATTTATAAATTCAATGCCGTTAACTGTTTCGCCTTTTACCGCGATAAAGAGCTCATTACTTTTTATATTTCGACTATCCAGGCTTAGACCAGTAATATAAATATCGTTAAATTTATCATCAGTTATGTAACCATTTAATAAATCATTCAGGTTAACAGTATATGGTTTAGTTATTGAGGTCATTATATCTCTCCTCGAGCACTAAACTTTGCAAACTGAGCAGCTTTAATATCATAATTATCCGGTGCCACATCCATTAAGCGTAAGGCACCTGACATAACTTTAGAAAAAACCGGGGCTGCAATCTTCCCGCCATAATAAACATCACCACGAGGTTCATTAATAGTGACAACCATTGCCAAACGTGGATTGCTCGCTGGTGCCATACCAGCGAATACGGCTACATAACTATCGAGACTATAACCACCGGCATCGGCTTTTTTGACTGTACCTGTTTTACCCGAAATTCGATAACCAGATACAGCAGCCCTGGATCCTGTTCCCTTTTTGCTTACTACACTTTCTAACATCTTGAGTATTTGTTTAGCATGGTTCGCCGCTAACACCCTGGTTTCATTTGCGGCTTCACTCACACGAATAAAACTAACATCAGGCATAACACCATCATTCGCAATTGCAGCATACGAACGAGCAAGTTGTAACGGTGTAACAGATAATCCATAGCCATATGAAAGTGTTGCTCTCTCAACCAATTGTTTCTCGGTTGGCGTATTAATGATGCCGCCAACTTCCCCGGGAAATCCGCTACCGGTAATAAAACCAAAGCCAATACGTGAATGTATATCGGTAAGGTTTTTAGCTGAAATAGCTAAAGCAAGTTTACTTGCCCCAATATTGCTGGATTTAGACAGAATGGTTGATAAATCTATCCGTCCATAATTTTTTATATCCTGAACAACATATTTTCCTATCTGGTAATAACCCGGGCTGGTATTAACAGTACTATTTACTTTAAATTTTCCACTTTCTAATGCAGCAGCAACAGTAAAAGGTTTAATTGTAGAACCGGGTTCAAAAACATCAGTTACTGCTCTATTGCGTAAGTGAGAACTTTTTAGTTTACTTCTATTATTCGGGTTATATGATGGCTGATTAACCATTGCTAAAACTTCGCCTGTTTTAGTATCCATGATAACCGCCGATCCTGATTTTGCCTTGTACTGCAGAACTGCCCGCTTTAATTCACGGTATGTTAGGTACTGTAAGCGACGATCGATACTCAACGCTAAATCTTTGCCTGGTTGTGCTGCCTGAATAGACTCTACATGTTTAACCGTTCTACCAAGACGATCCTTAATGACCATTTTTCGACCTGACTCACCACGCAACCAATCGTTGTAAGCCAGTTCCATTCCTTCCTGCCCAACATCATCAACATTGGTAAAACCCAATACATGTGCGGCCACTTCTCCTGTTGGATAATAACGTCGATACTCTCTTTGTAAGTAAACACCCGCGATATTTAAGGCAGCAATCTTCTCTGCCAACTCTGGACGTATGTGCCGTTTTAAATAAACAAATTCACGTTTAGCACGTTGTAAAACCAGGCGCTCAATTTTATTTATTTTTAGTGAAAGTAATGTAGTTAATTTATTCCATGATTTTCTTTCTGTGAGAAATTCAGCTGGATTGATCCAAACAGAATCTACCGGCGTGCTGACTGCAAGTGGATCACCATAACGATCAGTAATAACACCTCGATGAGCAGCAACAGGCATGGTACGCATATAGCGTGCATTTCCCTGAGATTGTAAGAAATCTTTATTCATAACATGCAAATCAACCGCCCGCCATAACATAATGGCAGCTACAGAAAAGACGATTCCCACTACAACTAATAAGCGGAAATGACTGACTGGACTGTGAACCTGGTTGCTCAAACTAAATTGCTCATCATTAATTAAATTATTATTTCTTAAGGTCTTATAATTAAAACTTCTTCATATTCAGGTGTAACCATTTTCAAACGGTTCTTTGCCGTTTCTTCAATTCGACCGTGTGTTGCCAGGGTGCTTTGCTCAAGTTGTAACTGTCCCCATTCAACATTCATTTCATCACGTTCCTTTTTTAATAAATCTAACTCAACAAACAATTTTCGTGACTGATGCTTCGCATAGACCACACCCAGTGATGAAATTAATACAAGAGCAGCTAATGCCATGACTAACTTCATGCTAACTTCTCTGCCACCCGCATAACTGCACTACGTGCACGCGGATTATCAGCCAGCTCTTTTTTTCCAGCTTTAATGGCTTTACCGATCATTTTCATATTTTGATTCAACTCAACATGCATTACCGGTAAATCTAACGGGAAGTCATCCCCTTTACATTGCTCACGAATAAAACGCTTTACGATACGGTCTTCCAGTGAATGAAAGCTGATCACAACCAAACGTCCACCTGGTGCAAGAATATCGACCGCCTGAGCCAGGCAAGTTTTTAAATCTTCTAACTCCTGGTTAATGAATATGCGGATAGCCTGGAAGGTGCGGGTTGATGGATCCTTATTTTTTTCATGTGAAGGATTAGCCGCTGCAACTATAGAAGATAAACGTTTCGTAGTGTTAATGGGTTGCTCTTGTCTTGCTGCCACGATTGCACTTGCTATGCGACGAGCAAATTTCTCTTCTCCATAATCAAACAGTACCATCATAATTTCGCGTTCATCTGCATTTGCTAACCACTGTGCTGCAGACTGTCCCGAATCAGGATCCATACGCATATCAAGCGGTCCATCAAAACGAAAACTAAAACCACGTTCTGCATCATCAAGCTGTGGCGATGAAACCCCAAGATCAAGAAAGACACCATCAACCTTGCCTTGCCAGCCCAGGCTCTCAACGGTTTGCTTTAACTGGGTGAAAGAACCTTGTTTTACCTGAAGACGATCATCATTCGCGGCAATAGATTCGGCCTCTGCAATCGCCTGAGGATCTTTATCAAAAGCCAATAGCTTACCGTTGCTATCAAGTTGCTTAAGAATTTCCTGGCTATGGCCACCACGACCAAATGTGCCATCGACATAACATCCATCAGGTTTGATATTTAAGGAGGTGAGTGCTTCCTCCAGAAGGACTGGCTGATGAATCAAGGTACTTGAGTCATGCATGGTCACAATGACAAGGACTCCAGTTCGGCTGAAAGTTCAGCATCAGAATCATTTTCTGATACCCAACTATCTCGTTCATGCATCCAGGTTGTTTCATCCCAAATTTCAAACTTGTTACCCTGACCAGTTAACGCGATACGCTTATCCAGGTTCGCAAATTCTCTCAGTGGTGGAGGGAGGAGAATGCGACCATTACTGTCCATTTCAACTTCAGTTGCATGACCAATTAAT
>CAMYJG010000059.1 GCA_947258695.1 uncultured Ectothiorhodospiraceae bacterium
TATGATTTTTTAATCGGTGACTATGCAATACCCGACCTGCGTAACCAGTTGGTACTGGAAATACTGGAAGATGTTGAAGTTAACGATGAGTTAGTTGCCGAAGTTCAGAAGTTATCGGACAGTGGTTACATGATCGCACTGGATGATTTTATTTATCACGAAGACATGTTACCGCTGGTCGAAATCGCTGACATTATAAAAATTGATATATTACAACTCGATGAACAGGGTCTACGTGATCATGTAAAAAAACTCAGACAGTACAATGTGCGGTTACTTGCTGAAAAAGTAGAAACCCAGGCTGAGTATGAGCTATGTAAAGAACTGGGCTTTGATTACTTTCAGGGTTATTTTTTCTGCAAACCGAATATTGTAGAAAGTCAGCGTGCACCAGCCAACCGGGTAACCATTGTTAATATACTGGCACAACTGCAAGATCCCAATGTGCATATCGAAAAGCTTGAAGAGTTAATCCGCCAGGATTTGGCATTATCTTATCGGCTATTAAAGTATATTAATTCTGCAGCCTTTGCCTTACAACGTGAAGTCGATTCCATTCATCATGCCATCGTTATGCTGGGGCTCAACACGATTCGCAGCCTGGCTAACCTGATGCTGATGTCGAACATCGATGATAAGCCACATGAGTTAATGGTCATTGCCATTGTTCGTGCCCGCATGTGCGAACAAATCGGTATCAATATCGATAAACGATTGAAAGACAGTTTTTTCACCGCCGGACTTTTCTCGGTGATTGATGCGCTAATGGATAGTTCAATGCAAGATATCGTTTCACAACTGCCTCTTTCATCTGATTTAAAAGATGCCTTAATCGAACAAAAAGGCATTATTGGTGAAGCATTAAAATGCTGTATTGCGTTTGAACGAGCTGACTGGGAAAACGTCGCCTTTGCAGAACTCGAACACAAAACAATTCAAAAAGCCTATTTTGATGCTGTCATCTGGAGTAATGATGCCATGGCCCTGGTGAGCAACCAATAAACTTAAGCTTTCTTTAATAGCAAGCAACCACTTTTATCAACCTCGCAATTCCAGCCTTCAGCAAGAAAGGTTGTTGAAACAGTTTCAATAATTAATGCAGGGCCTTTGATTACTTTTTCACAAGCTAAATTATCACGTTGATAAATTTTTACTTCGTTATTGATGCCATATAAAGAAGCCAACCTGCGTTCTTGTTCAGGGCTATTGTTATTGTTTAAAACAGGTAGTTGTAACTTTTCAATTTTACTTTTTAACGATAAACGCAAGTTAACTAACTCAACTTCTAAACTTAATTGATGCCCGTAACGTTTTTCATGCAACTGCTGGAAATCAGCAATAGCAGACTTGATATCTTTCCATTTCACATTAAGGAAATAGGATTGCCCAAGATAACGACAGTCCAGGCTATACTCAGCAATCAAATCTTTTTCTGCGACACCTTCTTCTGTTAATGCCAACACGCCTTGTTGATATAACAACTTAAAACGTTGTTCAATCTGTTCATGACTTAAGCTGTTAAGTAACTTGTTAAAGGTTTGAGATAATTGGCGTGCGCGTGGTGCCACCAGCATACCTAAGGCAGATAACACGCCCGCATAGCGTGGCACCATGGCCGATTTCATGGCTAAAGCATCCGCCAAAGCACAAACATGCAAACCACCTGCCCCACCAAAAGAGACTAAGGTTAATTCACCCGGATCTATACCGCGTTGCACCGACATCACCCGTAACGCATGCGCCATGTGTTCATTGGTAATACGAATAATCCCCTCGGCGGCCTCTTCGACCGACAAGGCTAATTTCTCTGCAATCGGTTTTATCGCGTTATAGGCTGCATCGCTATCCAATTGCATGCCGCCGCCTAAAAATGCATCGACACGTAACCGCCCTAACACCAGGTTGGCATCGGTTACCGTAGCGAGGTCTCCCCCCTTGCCATAACAGGCCGGGCCGGGATCGGCACCGGCAGACTCGGGACCAACCTGTAATAAGCCACCGGCATCAACACTGGCAATCGAACCGCCGCCGGCGCCAATGGTATGCATATCCACCATTGGGATCGCTACCGGGTAACCGGCAATTTCACCTTCACTACTGAGTTGTAACTCACCATCAATCATGGCGACATCGGTTGAGGTGCCCCCCATATCAAAAGTGAGTAAGCGTTGTTGCGAAGTGATCTCCCCCATAAACTTAGCCGCGGCCAAACCACCGGCCGGGCCGGACAACAACATGTGCACCGCTTCTTGCCCGGCAAATTGTGCGGCGATGGTACCGCCTGCACTTTGCATCACGGCGATCGATACTTTTTCCAGTTTATTTTGCAAACGTGTTAAATAGTCCTGTACCAGGGGCCCGACATAACTATTCAACCAGGTGGCAATACCGCGTTCATACTCTTTATATTCCGCTAAGACTTTTGATGAACGAGAAACAAACAAGGAAGCCGGCATCGCCTCGGCGATACGTTTTTCAGCACTGTCATCCAGGTAAGAAAACAATAAATTAATCGCCACCGCTTTTGGCTGCAACGCCTTAACTTGCTGTACTAATGTTTCAAGATGCGCATCGGTTAATTCTTCAATGACTTCAGCATCACAAGATAGTCGTCCACCTGTTTCCAGGCAATATGCCTTGGCCACCGGGGGCGCAATTTTCTCGGGTTGTAAGTTATATAACTCGCGACGGGTTTGCCGGCCGATAGATAAAACATCCCCCAGGCCGAAATTGGTAATATAAGCCGTTGCCACACCCTTGCCTTCTAGCAAGGCATTGGTGGCCACGGTTGAACCATGAACTATCGCCAGCTCCTGGCGGTCCAGTTTTAAATCTTCAATTCCCTGTAAAATCGCCTGCTCGGGCGCGCTTGGGGTCGATAATACTTTGTGGCTAACAAGCTTACCGTCCTTATAAACAATAAAGTCGGTAAAGGTGCCGCCTGTATCAATACCGAGTAAAGTCACTTAATTTGTCACCGAAAAATTTTTCATAGCAAATTATATCTTTGTTCAGATAAAATTGCGTCATTCATCACTTGCCACGCTGCTAATGATGCTTATAATCTTTACACGTTTTTATTTAATGATAAAAAATATATGGATAATAAAAAATTATTGAGTGTAAAGCATTTAAGCCGGTTCTACGGTTCACTCACCGCGGTGAATAATATTAGCTTTCATCTTGATAAAGGCGAAGTGCTGGGTTTTCTTGGACCAAACGGTGCTGGCAAATCCTCCGCCATGCAAGTGATTACCGGTAACCTGGCGCCCTCAACCGGACAAATTAATATTTGTGGCTATGATTTACTCGATTCGGCTAAACAAGCCAAAGCCAATATCGGCTATTTACCAGAACAACCCCCGTTATACCGCGAACTGTCTGTCAATGAGTATTTATCATTTTGTGCCGAACTCAACCGTATCGAAAAATCAAAACGCCAGGCCGCGGTCGAACGGGCAAAAGACCGTTGCGGCTTAAGCCAGGTTGGCAAACGCTTAATTAATAATTTATCTAAAGGTTATCAACAACGGGTTGGCATCGCACAGGCGATCATTCATAACCCGGCTATCGTGGTACTCGATGAACCCACGGTTGGACTGGATCCGATTCAAATTCGTGAAATTCGTACTTTAATTCGTGAGCTTGCCGAAGATCATGGCGTCATTCTTTCCACCCATATTTTACCCGAGGTACAAATGACCTGTGATCGTGTGCAGATTATTAACCAGGGGCAACTGGTTTATTCAGATGATATCAATCACCTGCATCAACGCATGCGTTCAAACAATATTATATTAGGTTTAAACCAGGCACCTGCAACCTCAGAGCTGGAAAGCTTAACCGATATCGATGAGGTCGAAGTACTGTCCGGCTCTCGTTTCCGCCTGACCCATTCGGTTGAAACAGATCCCGCGGCTGATATTGCCCTGCTTGCAGCAGAAAAAAACTGGGGACTGTATGAGATTCGTCCCGAGTCAAAAACACTGGAACAGGTATTTGTCGAATTAACCTCGGGTGATGTCATTGCTGATGAAGCCGAGCTTGAACTGGATGAACCCACGATTGGAGCCTCGGCGCTATGATGATCTTTACTTTGGCTAAGCGCGAGTTACGCAGTTTATTTCTCTCACCATTAGCATGGGCCATACTCGCGATTGTGCAATTTATCCTGGCTTATATGTTCCTTAGCCAGTTACAGGAATTTTTATTAGTTCAACCTAAACTGGCCACCCTGGAAAATGCACCGGGGGTAACGGAGCTGGTGATAGTGCCTTTATACGGCAGTGCCGCGTTTATTATGATGCTGGTTTCGCCATTACTCACCATGCGTTTAATCAGTGAAGAACGCCGTAATAAGTCACTGGCACTACTGTTATCTGCACCGGTATCGATGGCTGAAATTATTATTGGCAAATACCTGGGCATGCTGGCGTTTGCCGCGATTATGATTTTTATGATGACACTGATGCCGTTATCACTTTATTTCGCCGGCACACTCGATAGCGGTTTACTGTTTACCATCGTGCTGGGAATTACTTTATTGCTGGCCGCGTTTCTCTCGCTGGGCCTGTATATGTCCAGCCTGACCGCGCAACCCACTATCGCGGCGATGAGTACCTTTGGCGTGTTACTGATTTTATGGATTATTGACTGGGCAGGCAGTAAAACCGAAGCCGCCGCCAGTGGTTTATTGCAATACTTATCCATGTTGCGTCATTTTGAAGCATTTACTAAAGGTATATTCGATAGCAGCGATTTTATTTACTACCTGCTATTTATTTCCCTGTTTCTGATTTTAAGTATTCGACGCCTTGATGGTGATCGCCTGCAACGCTAGGGCTAAAAGGACGTCATTATGGAAATTACAAAATCAACACGCAACCAGATACGTTTGCAAAATATCCTGTTTGTTATTTTATTTAGCACCGTGGTGGGATTACTCGCCTGGCTATCTAATCAATACAGCTTTAGCTCTGACTGGACGAAAAATAATCGCAACACCTTATCCGATGTCAGCATTAAGTTACTGGAAAAAATGCCAGGGCCGATAACCATTACCACCTTTATTCCGGATGGAAACTTACTGGCGAATCGCCAATATATTGAAGAGTTAGTCGCAAAATATAAAAAACATAAGCAAGACATTACCCTGAAAATTATTAACCCGGACATTGCACCCGACCTGGTACGCCAGTTAAAGGTCAGCAATTACGGTGAAGTGGTGGTTGAGTACGCCGGCCGCAATGAACATATCACCCAGTTAAAAGAACAAACCTTAAGCAACACCCTGTCGCGCTTATTACGCCAGGGTGAAAAACAATTATTATTTATCTCGGGTCACGGTGAAAGAAAACCCGATGGCCGCGCTAACTTTGACTGGAATGATTTTGCTGCCAAGTTAAAAATTAAAGGCATTAACACTGGTGTATTAAAACTCAATGAAACACCGGTTATTCCTGATGCAGCCGCCATTGTTATCGCCAGTCCGCAAGCGGATTTTTTAGCCGGCGAAGTTAAGCTAATTACAGACTATATTAAGCGCGGTGGAAATTTACTCTGGGTACAGGAGCCTGGTAAATCTTTACATGGCTTACAACCTTTGGCAGAACTACTGGGTGTTGATTTTCATCCCGGAACTATTGTTGATCCCACCGCACAAATGATGAACGTGAATGATCCCTCGTTTGCGATTGTTACCAGTTATCCGCAACATCCGATCACGCGTGACTTTCAATACATGAGTATTTTTCCCAAGGCCGTTGCTATCAACTTTAACGATGTCAAAGAACAATGGACAGCCTTACCGTTTTTACAAACCGTACCCCGCAGCTGGTCTGAAACCGGCATATTAAAAGGCGCCATTGATTACAATGCCGATAAAGATATTGTTGGTCCATTAACCATTGGCCTGGCATTAACAATGAAGACGGACGATAAAAATAAAAAATCAACAAAACAAAATAAAAACCAACGGATCGTCATCCTCGGTGATGGTGATTTTCTTTCAAACACCTACCTCGGTAACCAGGGCAATTTAAATATTGGCCATAACATTGTTAACTGGCTCAGCAATGACGATAATTTTATTGAAATACCCAGCTCAACCGCGATAGACAGCCAAATTGTGATCAGTGATTTACTCGGTGCGTTTATCGGTCTTATATTCTTAGTGGTACTACCCCTTGCTTTACTGGTTGGTGGCACACTGGTCTGGGTTAAGCGGCGCTCAGCATAAACTGAGCGATATACGTTATGTCAAAACGCAACCTGCTTAATTTAATTTTATTAATCGTTATTATTATACTGGTTGCCTTCGTGGTTTTTGAGCCGGGAAAAGACCAGGCTATAATCCCGGTTAGCCTGACCAGTTTAAAGGCTGACGATATTCATCATATAAAAATTAGCCGACAAGCCACCTCTGCTTTTGAAAGCGAATTAGAGTTTAAAAAAACAGCTACTGGCTGGACCATGCTTAAACCCTACCAGCATACAGCCAATTCTTTTCGTATCAATTCTCTACTGGAACTTTTATCGACCACCACTTTCTCACAAAATGATCTGAGCAACTTAAATAAAAGCACCTTTGGATTACAGCCCCCCCGCGCCAGTATTATATTAAACAATAAAAACAGCATTCACTTTGGTCATAATAAATCGTTGAAAAACCACCGTTATATCCAGATTGAGAATACGCTTCACATGACCGCCGATACCTTTTTTTACCAACTTGCGGCAAAAGCAGAAAGTTACCTCAATCACAAATTATTACCCGACAATAGTAAAATAATAAAACTCAGCATACCGGGTATGACACTGACAAAAACAGAAACTAAATGGCTGATTAAACCTGAGACAACTAAACACTCGGCAGATTCAATTAATGCACTCATCAGTGAATGGCAATTAAGCCAGGCCTTTGATGTCACAATCACAAAACCACAAGCTGATTCAAATGCAGATATCTCAGTTTACTTTGCAAATAATAAAATGATTCGCTTTAAAATAATTGGCTCGACAGAAAAATTTATTCTCTTTAATATCGATAGCGGCATCCGCTATACCCTGTCAAAAGATCGCCAGGAAAAACTTTTAAAGCTAAAAGAAATTGATAGCTAGTACGATAAATCATGCCTGAGCTTCCCGAAGTTGAAACCACCTGCCGTGGTATTAAACCGCATATAAAAGACAACACCATTAGCAAAGTTATTGTGCGTAACCGGAGTTTACGCTGGCCTATTCCAACGGGATTAAATAATAAACTCAAACAGCACACGGTAACCGACGTTTACCGTCGTTCTAAATACTTATTAATTAAAACCGATACCGGCACACTGATTATTCATTTAGGTATGTCCGGTAGTTTACGCATTCTTGATTCAACTGCCGCCGTTGAAAAACATGATCATTTTGAACTGCAGTTTGAAAATGGTATCTGTTTACGCCTGAGAGACCCAAGACGTTTTGGTTGCGTGTTATGGGAAAAAAATGATCCACTACAACACAAACTGCTGGTTAAGTTAGGGCCAGAACCCCTCACCGATGCATTTAATGCTGAACTGCTATATGAAAAATCTCGCAAACGAAAAACCAGCATCAAACAATTTATTATGGATGCCAATATCGTGGTCGGCGTGGGTAATATCTACGCCAGCGAATCGCTTTTTCTGGCCGGTGTTCATCCAAAACGGCTGGCCGGTAAAATCACAAAAAAAAATGCCACCGATTTAACCGCGGCGATAAAAAAAATACTAAAGCAGGCCATTAAACAAGGTGGCACCACCTTAAAAGACTTTACCTCCAGCGAAGGGAAACCCGGTTACTTTAAACAAGAACTTAAAGTTTATGATCGCAAAGCTGAGCCCTGTGTTAATTGCGGTAAAGCGATTACCCAGGCGGTGATTGGGCAACGCTCTACCTTTTACTGCACTCACTGTCAGAAATAATTTAGTCGTCCAACAGATCTAATGGACTTGTCACCGTTACTCCTGGTTTATTCAGAACATGCGTGTAAATCATTGTGGTTGAAACATCGGCATGGCCTAATAATTCCTGAAGCGTTCTAATATCATAACCATTCTCTAAAAGGTGAGTTGCAAAAGAATGTCGAAATGTATGCGTGCTCACTTTTTTGGTTATTCCGGCACTGTCAGCTGATTTTTTAATGTAACGCTGCAAACTACGTTCATGCACATGATGTCTTCTTATCGCTTTTGAACGAGGATCTTTTGATATGGTTGAAGCAGGAAAAACATACTGCCAACGAAATTCCTTTTCCGCATTGGGATATTTTTTTGCTAAGGCATCAGGCATATACACGCTGCCGTAGCCTTCTTTCAAATCTTCCGAATGCAGTGCTTTCACATTTTCGATATGCGCTTTTAAAGCAGATAAAGATTTTTTCGGAATAGGCACTACGCGATCTTTTCCTCCCTTTGCCTGACGTACCATAATTTGACAATATTCAAAATCTATATCTTGTACACGTAAACGCACACATTCCATTAAGCGCATACCACACCCGTAAAGTAGGTTTACCATTAAATGCTGAGTAGGATGTTGAATATTATTTAACACTTTGTTTATTTCATTCACTGATAACACAACAGGCAACCGCTTTGGTTTTTTAGAGCGTGCAAAAACGATTGAATCACTCAATTCAACACCTAATACAGATTTATAGAAAAATATTAATGCATTCAGTGCCTGAGACTGCGTGCTTGCTGAAACTTTACGTTTTAAGACTAAATGTTCCAGAAATAATGAAATCTCTGCTTCTTTCATAGTGGCAGGATCTTTCATGGAATGAAAAGCAACGTAGCGAAGCAACCATCCTAAATATGATTGCTCTGTTCTAATAGAGTAATGCTTTAATCGAATATGCTTAATTAAATTCTGAATATGTAGTGGGTATTCAGAAAAAACCTGGTTAAATAAACCTTTATTCGATTCATTCTTGTTCATTAAACCTTGCATTAGTGAATCGTTATCAATGTTTTGATAATCTCTTGCTACCGTTACATGGTTATTCGGTAATGATTGAGCTTGCTCAATATATTCATCCCATGAAAATTGCTTAGCCCAATCAGCCTTGACCATATCAAGAAATAGAATTTTCAATGCGATGACTATTTGCTTATATTGCCAGTCTTGCAGACGTGAGATGTCGCCTTTTGACTGCAAGTAATTTTCAATATCATGTGCCGAGTGGTTAACTAAACGCGTATTAGGCTTAGATTTAATATACCTTTCTGCATGGCGGACATACCATCGTGCAGACTTGCTATTAATACCATAAGCTTTTGTTTTATTTATATAATTATCCCAGAAACGGGATACAGATAGATCATTCATAATGCTGCTCCTTAGCAATTAGAACTCGCACATCCCTCCTGTGCCTGATAGGATTATAGGAAATAAATAGAAAAATACAAATGGAATAGGCGACATGTCGCCTAATAAGGTAAAAGACGACATGTCGTCTAAATCACTGTTAGCTTTAAAAAACATATGATAAAAAATAAACTAATTCTTACTCTGTCATTAATATCATCCATGATTGTTGGTTTTATATCTGGAGGATATTTTATTTATAAAGATATAATGCATTATGTAAATCCTCTCTTTATAAGTTCACTAGCATTAGAAACCTCAATAAATGCATATGCAATAACGCTAATTAAAGAAAAAAACACTGAGAAAGCAATAGCGGTTTTATGTACAAGCATCAATGAATGGAGACATTCATATAACCCCCCAATTAAATATGATAGAAATGTAACTCTACCCGTGAAATTATTTGAAAATATTATGCCTATGACATCAATTCAGGAAAAATATATTAATATTGAAAAAAACAACAAAATAATAATGAAAAGAACAAAGCATTGCGCTTCATATTATGAAAAAGATTATAAAGCTAACAAGTAAGTCAAGATCGTTCGCTAATCGCTCACTGGGACTTTTAAAAAGCGGCGCTTTGCTCTGCTTTTTAAAAGCCCCTTACTTAAGTCGTTAGGCATATAAAATAATGGAGTTTTTATTTGTTCCCATCCATCCATTTCTTTGGCATCCTGAAAGAGCTTTTATTGTAACAGTAGTTTTTGCTCTT
>CAMYJG010000060.1 GCA_947258695.1 uncultured Ectothiorhodospiraceae bacterium
CTCGGTATTCGTTTACATGACGATGCAACCTTTGAGAATTATTTTTCTGGTCAAAATGAGCAGGTTATTCATAACCTGAAGAATCAGAATGATGCGTATGCCTATATTTTCGGAGTAGCAGGAACCGGCAAAAGTCATTTACTCCAGGCTGCATGTCACCAGCTCGGAGAAAAAGGCTTACCTGTCGTTTACCTGCCTCTTGCAGAAAAGGGCTTATTGCCGGAAATGCTTGATGGTCTCGAAATGATGTCACTCATAGCATTGGATGACGTTCACTATGTGGTAGGAAACGATGAGTGGGAGCAAGCGTTATTTAATTTATATAACCGGGCCAGGGAAAAAGGAACCACTATAGTGGCATCAGCTGATAGGCCTCTGACTTCATTAGAGGTTAATTTACCTGACTTAAAGTCGAGATTATCATGGGGGCCCGTTTTTCAGCTTAAGCCCTTAAACGATAAAGAAAAACAAAAAGCATTACAGCAACGGGCAAAACGACGTGGTTTAGATTTGGAAGATGATGTCGTAACTTATTTGTTAAAGCGGAGTCCTCGCGACATGCATAGCCTTTTCCAGGTATTTGAAAAACTGGACCAGGCTTCCATGATAGAAAAAAGAAAGCTCACGATTCCTTTTATAAAAAATTATTTGTAGCTGATAATTAAATATCTATCCAGCATTATCTTCTGATTAGGCAGGCTCAAATTCATCATGAAAGCCTGCTTCCAGTGTGATTTGCCAACACAAGAGTAGGATAGAAAAAATGCGATTAGCACAGAAAATGAGAGAGCATCAGCTTATGTGTTGAATAACATATCTTATCGTTGCGTTTTCTTAATTATGCGGACTCATTTTTAAATAAATCATGTAGTGCTTTTAATAACGATTGAAAATTAATAGGCTTGTCAAGATATTTTCTGCAGCCTAACTTTAACGCTTCTTCCTCATTGATAGACTCACTATATCCACTGCATAAGAAAATCGGCGTAGATGGTTTTGTTTTTAAAATTTGTTTAACTAAATCAATGCCACTTGTTTCTGGCATAGTTTGATCTGTGATAACCAGATCAAAATCTGTACTCATAAATATATCAAACGCCTTGGAGCTGTCGGTTTCACAGGTAACTTTATAGCCATAATTTTCGAGAATATCTTTAAGCAAGACAGTAATTGATTTTTCATCGTCTACTACAAGAATGTGTTTTCCCTTGCCATCTTGTTTTGAAATATGATTACTTTTTTCATCAGGCATTGCATCGGTTATGTTATGGGATGGGGGCAGATATAAATTAAGTGTTGTACCCGCATTGAGTTTAGTTTCAATCGTGATGTGTGCGTTATGCTTATGAAGTATGCCGTGAACAACAGATAAACCCATTCCAGTTCCTTTACCGACTTCTTTGGTGCTCATGAAAGGATCAAAGATTTTATCGAGAATATCAGCAGGTATTCCTGAGCCTGTATCCGAGACAGAGATTTTGACGTATTCGCCTTGTATCGATTTATTACATGAATTGCATTGTGTTTTTGAATCAACCTCATAACTAAGGTCTATTGTGATGGTACCATTATTTTCTATTGCATCACGTGCATTAATACATAAATTCATTAGCACCTGATGGAGCTGAGTTTTATCGATATAAACCAAAGGAATATCTTTAGAAATATTTGTCTTGATATCAATACTTGTCGGCGTAGTTGGTCGAATAAGCGAAGTAACTTCTTTTATAAATAAAGGCAGTTCGATATTTTCAGGAGAACCTGATGTACTTCTGCTAAACGACAACATTTGTGCTACCAGGGTTCGGGCACGTTCACCTGCGGTATTTATATTTTTAATATATGGAATAAGGTTGTGTTCATCAGATTTTTCCAGGGACATCATAGTCAGTTCTGCAAACCCAAGTATGCTGGCAAGAATATTATTAAAATCATGGGCGATTCCGCCGGTTAATTGCCCAATCGCATCCATTTTCTGAGATTGCAATAATTGATTTTGTAAGACGATTCTTTCTTTTTCTGCATTTTTCCGTTCGGTGATATCTCTTATTATTCCAATAAAGCCGATTGGCGTTCCATCAGATAATTTAACCGCATGCCCCATGGTTTCACTTGGAAAAGTTGAGCCATCTTTTCTTTTGTATTCAATTTCATAAATACTTGATTTGGGAGTTGCTTCTTTACTGTATCGTTTTTTTCCTTGAACCTGGTATTCTTCCGGGTTGGCATAAAGCATTAACGTTGTATTTCCTTCAAGTTCATCCATGCTGTATCCGAATTGAGAATAAAAGGCGGGATTTGTCTGAATGATTTTTCTTTCTGTATTAGCAAAAACAATAGCATCGGAAATTGAATTAAAGATCGCTTTAAATTGAGCTTCACGATTAGAAAGCTCAGACTGGTTTTTTAGTAATCGAGTGTACGAATTATAAGCCGTTGTCGACATGTTATTGATAGATTTAACCACACGATCCAGATCATCGTTTTGATAAACGTCCGGTTTTTTTCTGTCTAAAACCAGAGCTTGTGCATCGGTGCTTAAATCAAGGTTTTCTGAGTACGAAGCAATTTTTTGTAAATGCCGGGTGACTAAATAATAAAAAAGGAAAAGTATAAATAAACTGACAAGAAAAGTTTTAATTGCTTGTGATATGAGTATGGTAATAACCGTATCGATTAATTTCTGGTACACATTTTCTTTGGTTGCAACAACAGAAAGTGTTCCAAGAAGAGTCTGCTTATCTCTGTAATTTTTATAGATGTCGATTTCTTCTGAAATAGTATTTTTAGTATTAATTTCTCCGGAGTTTGCAATTAACTTTTTATTTTGGTCTACAATTTTAACGAAAATAATATCATTGATGCGAGATAGCCCGTCGAGCTGAATTTTTATCGAAAAGTTATCCAGCGTCCATAATGCCTGGGTGATAGATTCAATGTTAGTCAGTTTTATCTGGGTTATTCGTTGATGAATAACATTAATACCATCTTTGTAATCAATGTGTAATTGTATTGCGGTTAATATCAGGGTAACAACAGAACTAAAAAGTACGACAAGTAGTACTAATGTGCGGGAAGTTTTACTTTTCAGGAGTTTTAATTTAGACATTGATTTTTATTTGTTAATTGATGATTTGAATTTTTTGTAAAGCTTGTCAATAGTTCCATCGTTTTTCATTTCTAAGAACACTTTGTTAAATGTTGGGATTAGTGTTTTATGCTTTTTGTTGAGCATAAGGAACAGAGGTTTCTCAATCAGGGGTGGTTCTATAGCGGATATGTTTTTTAATTTTAAATCTGCGATAATTTTTAACCCGCTTGAGTAACCTACCACACCAAAGTCTATTCTGTTGTGGTCTAACATTTTGAAGAGTTGCTCAGGCGTGGTGACAATATGTACCTCTGCAGGTTTAACTTCTTTGACTTTAAGCACTGCTATTTTCCATCCTTCAACGCTTCCAACAGAAAATGGTTTTAAATCAGTCCATGTTTTTATAACCGCATTATTTTCGTTTTTAAAAGCACTGAACCTGGCTGAAAAGAAACTCTGGTTTACAGGGACTAAATTTTTGTATTGGCGTGTAACTACCACCGGGATTCTGCAGCATTCAGCATCGTTAATTCCCTGGTTCACTAAAACTAATGAGCGTTCGGCAGGTAAAACATCAAAAGTGATAGAAATCTCAGTTAATCGTTTATCTACTTCTTTGAGTACATCACTATAAAAATCAGACACGGGTGAGGTAAACCCAGTTGTGATGTGTAACCTGGTTTCAGAGTTACAATTCAAGCTGATAAAACTCACTAAAAAAGTAAATATGACCATATAGCTGTTTTTCATATTAGTCCCCGTTGCCCTGACAGAAAATTACTAATGCTGTTAATAGTTAACAATGGTTATTTTTTGTTTTTTAATGCTCTACCTTGCAAACGCGCATAGTAAATGGCGCCGATATAAACTTGTACACTAAGATAAACTTCAATTATGGCAAAAATACGCTCGTTGTCATTCGCCCATGCTTCGACGATACCATGCATAAAGTAAAGCAAAATAACAAAACTGGTCCATGCATAAGTATATGGTTTTTCTTTTAATAACCCACTTAATGGAAAGAGTAATGGGGTAATGATAAATGCCAGGATTAGCCAGTGTTGTTTTTCGGCAGGAAAAATAAATCCATGCCAAACAATGAGTAAGATTAAAAGTGCAAAATAACCGCTCAAGGTGAGGTAAAGCGAAATTTTCGGCGTCATAAATTTGGGTGAGAAATTAAGCAACATACTATTTTTTATACGACCTGATTAAGTCAGCATTGATATTGGCTAAGGCAGTTAACGCCAGACGTTTGCCAAGTGCTCGACATAATTCTTTTTCATCATCACTGAGCGGTAAGTCGCTATCAATACCTGATGTATGGCTGGCACCATAGGGTGTACCACCTGTTTGAGTTTTTAATAACGTTGTTTCTGTATACGGTATGCCTATGATCTGCATGCCATGGTGAAGTAAGGGTAACATCATTGACAGCAGGGTACTTTCCTGGCCGCCATGTAAGCTGGAGCTTGAAGTAAAGACCGCTGCTGGTTTATTCACCATTTCACCAGATAACCAGAGTGGACTGGTATTATCGAAAAAATATTTTAATTCCGCAGCCATATTTCCAAAGCGGGTGGGACTGCCTAACGCTAATGCGATGCATTGTTGCATATCATCAAGTGTCACATAAGGTGCGCCTGTTTCGGGAATTGCACTTTCAGTTGCTTCCGTAACAGTGGATATATTAGGTACGGTTCTGAGGCGTGCATTGCAACCACCATCTTCAATACCTAATGCAAGTTGTTGTGCCATCGTTTCTGTGGCGCCATGACGGCTGCTATAAAGAACCAGAACTTCATTCATCATTTAATAGTTTCTTTACGTTTTCAATTGGACGACCAATCGCAACACCATTATTTGTGATAACAATGGGGCGTTCTATTAATATTGGGTTTTCTATCATAGCTTTTATTAAATCACCCCGGGACAAATTTTCATCAGCCAGCCCAAGTGACTTGTATTCGGCCTGACCTTTACGCATAAGATCGCGTGGCTCCATTTTCAGACCATTTAGAATTTTTTCTAATGTTTCTGCATCGGGTGGAGTTTTTAAATATTCTACCACTTCTGTTTCGACTCCTTTGTCATGAAGCAGCTCAAGTGTTTGACGAGATTTGGAGCAACGTGGGTTGTGGTAAATTTTAGTACTCATAATTTTATTTGCCTTTTTAAAATAAAATTTATTTATCAAATATCAGAAAATTGACGGTAAAGATATAAATTTGCTGTATTTATTTGGTTGTATACAAATTGGTTCTATACTATTAAAATTATATTAAACTAGCTGCAGAGGCATTTTAACTGATTTCATGTCATTTGAACGTTTAGATAAACAACTTTTTCAGATAGTCACTCTTGTTATGCTTATTTTAGTGGCGAGTGCTTGTGCAACAACGGCACCTGTCCAGGAGATGAGTAATGCTCGGCAATCGATACGTGCAGCATCAGATGCTAATGCAGAGCAGCTGGCAGCAAACATCCTGTCAGAGGCTAAACAACGGTTAAGTTCTGCAATGCGTGAGCTTGATGCGGGCGAATATGAGAAAGCACGAATCTTGGCTATTCAGGCCAAGCACCTAGCTTTGAAAGCGAAACAGTTAGCGACCAATAAAAAGTAAGTGTTTAGCTACTATAATGCACAAAAGCGTAACTTAATCACAAACTTGCAGCTAGCTTCTTGACCTGCGCTTAAGCGAATGCTAATTTACATACATATATACCAAATAATACTTAATTAATGTTGTAAAGTATTGAATTTTAAAGAAAAATAATTCTCCGGAGTTTAATAACAATGAAATCAATAAAAATGCTGAAACTGATGGGTTTATTAGGCGCATTTACCTTAGCTGTGGGTTGTGCTGGACCAGCAGAAAAGGCGGAAGAACCAGCTCCTACTCCTGAACCAGAACAAGCTGAGACGCCGGCGGCAATGCCGGATCCTGTAGAACCTACTGGTTCTGACATGACATCATATGAAGTTAATCAAGGCGATCACCTTTGGGGAATTTCAGGCAAATCTTATGGAAATCCATACAAATGGCCTTTAATATATAAAGCAAATAGCGACAAAATTAAAGATGCTGATTTGATTTATCCAGGACAAGTATTAGATGTAGAGTCTGATCCTAGTGACGCTGATAGTGCTGCGGCAATTAACCATGCTAAAACTCGTGGTAGCTGGTCAATTGGTGTAACAGAAGAATCAGATAAAGCTTATTTAGCACAATAATAATTATAAATAAGTTCTATGTTATGGGCTCCTTTTTAGGAGCCCTTTTTATTTCAGTTAATTACTTTAAGGGGTAACATTGTTTACAAGCCAGGTATTCAAGAGCATCTTAAAACAATGTGTCGATGACCATTGTCCACAAATAGCAGCGTCACTTGCTTATGCGACTTTACTTGCGCTTATCCCTCTCTCTGTTTTAATTTATAAAATTTATAGCACTACCTTGATTGATCCCGTTTGGCTGATGAAGGCGCAGGAATTTGTATTTAACAGTCTGTCCCCATCAATGGCAGAGCAAGTTCGACAATATTTGTTTAAGAGTGCCACCCAGGCCGATGGCCTGAATATTATTGGTTTTTTCATGCTGCTAATTTCAGTTATTGTTATGATGCGAACGATTGATTCAGCATTAAATCGAATCTGGAAAATTCATAAACCACGTCATACTGCCCGCCGATTTGTGATTTATATTGCCTTATTGATTTTTATACCCCTGGCCATTTCAGTTAGTTTAATAGCCAGTGCTTACATTGCTTCTTTACCGCTAATCGCAGGTTTCATAGGGGAAGATTTTGTCGGAGGTATCGTTAGCTGGTTACCATTTGTCGTGTTGTGGGCAACGTTTATTATGATGTATAAGTGGATACCAGATTGTGACGTTAAGCTATCACACGCCGTTTATGGAGCAACATTCGCAGTGTGCCTGTTTGAAATATCCAAGAGTGTATTTACTTTATATGTTAGTTACTTTCCAACCTATCAAATTTTATATGGCGCACTTGCTGCCATTCCTTTGTTGCTGGTATGGATTTATTTAACCTGGTTAATTGTATTACTGGGAGCAGAAATTACACACTTTATGAATAAATAGTTAATTATTTATTGTCGCCAGCCATTTTTGTAACTTTTGTTCTTCTTGTTCAAGTACATCATTATTTATTAAGCCACGTCGCATGGCGACTGAAATTGCTCTTGCTCTCAGATTAAGCGCTTCTGCATTTTTAGTGTCACTGTCCTCATGGGTAACACCGAGTTTGCTATATAATGACTTTAGTCTGTTTTGCGCGCCGCGGCGGGAAAGGTAACGGCGTTTTGCAATCATGTTATCGGTTAAACCAAGCGCGATATCTATTAAGACTTCATATTCATTATCATTGACAGCACTATCTGCGGTGTGACTACGGGATTGAGCAGGGCGTAACTTCTCATCAATCCAGCATTGCTCTTCTTCAAATACGGCATGACATGCACTCTTAAGTATCTCTGACGGGTTGTCTTTAAGAATATAGGCATAGACCGTTTCTTCCGGAATGATGTCGGATAATGAGCGAATGTATGTTTCATCACCATAATGTGACCAGAATATAATTTTCGCAGATGGTATTTTTCCCCAGATATGCTTGGCCAGTTCAATACCATTCATTCCAGGCATTTGTAGATCGGTGATAACATAAGGTGTAGAAGATTGTAGCGCTAACTCTAATGCATGTTCGGAGTTGGCTGATAAGATAAGTGAATAGTCAGTTAAATTACTTGAAAGAAATTCACGGTCCCTGGGGTTATCTTCAGCAATGATTACATCATACAGTTTGGACACAGGATGATACCTCTATGTCTGCAGTTGATGTTTTGTCTTTATTCAAAAAACGTTGTGGCAACTTAATCAATACCTGGGTTCCTGAACTAAAACGGGATTTGTCCCAATGGATTTCTGCATTAATAGCGTAGGCACGCTGAGTAATATTGAAAATACCATGGCCACGTTTTAAAGTATTATCATCCACCTTCATGCCAATGCCATTGTCATCGATTGTCAGTACAAGAAAATCATCTGCTAAACGTAAATCAATTTCATATCGACTGCAGTGTGCATGTCGTATTATATTTTGAACTGACTCTAGCAAAATTCGATATAGACTCAGTTTCTGGAACAAGGAAAGCTGGTTTTCGATATTAGTATCAATATTAATATAATAATCAGGATGTTCTTCAGAAGAAAGTTTGCGATCGAGGTAACTTTGTAATGCTGCTTTTAGCCCAAACATGTCTAAGGTTTGCGGGTGAAGATCGTCAATAATGCCTCGCAAAGTGAAAGCTAATTCATCAAGTGTTGTATTAATTTTTTTTATTTCAATATCAGACAGTGGCTCTGATTGTATGTTTTTAAGTTTTTGGTTTACAGAACGCTTAAATATATTTAAATCAGAAAGAAATTGATCATGTATATCCATTGCAATTCGACTTCGCTCATTTTCAATTCCTTGAAGTAATTTTTCTGTCGTTATGGTACTGAGCATCCGGTTAGACATAATAGAGAGGCACAGTGCTATATCTTCCAGTTCATCAAACTGTTTACTTTTATCGCCCGGAGAAGAGTTGTTTTCACAGACCAGGTTGGCATTTTTTGCCAGTGCTTTTATTTTTGCTGTGGTGCTGCGCGTAATCCACAGTGTAAGAATAATTCCAAGTAATACACATAAAGCCAGAACGCTAACCGATATACTGGCCAGGGTTGATGTTTTATTTTTTACATACTCATTTGAATCAATATACTTTGCCCTTTTTTGAGCCTGTAAAATATTATAAAGTTGTTCCAACATTGGTGTCAGGATGGCGAGTGTTGATGCAACTGACGTAATGTCCATATTTTCATTAAATTTTAAATCCCGACTGATTTCATTTAATTCTAGCAGTGTCTCATTTTGTACTTTCTCTCTTAGTATTGGGTTATTGATAGAACCTTCTAGCAAGCGAGATTGCTCGATATAATTAAAAAAAAGTTCTTCTGTTTCCGAGGGTTTAGCATACGCCAGTTTTTCAGTTATTTTACTTAGTTGTGCGCTGGATGAAATGGCAATCTGAATTTGATCTGTGGTGTGTGCCCAGTCCCGCACGGTATCATTTTGTTGACCTATAACATTCAGGTAATACAACATAAGAAAAATTACGAAGATCACCGGTACAATTATGACGGATGGAGCAAGGATAAGTTTATATTTAAGAGGTAGTGATGGCATAGTTATTCGCTTCAACTTTAATTATATATAGTATAGTGAATAAACGCTGAAATATACTGTGCATCTGCACAGTATAGGAGATATCCTTACCCTATTATGGTTAAATTATTCTTGAAAATGATGAACATTCAAAATTTGATATTAAGCATACTCTTGCTATCCGTGTCTGTATCAACGGCCTCAGCAAGTAGCGCTAATGTTCGCGATCCCTACAAGCATTTCTTCAATGAAACCTGGGGGGATATGCCTGAAGAAATCCAAAATGCTAAAAGTGCCGGTAAAAAAGCAATCTTAATATTCTTTGAGATGGATGAATGTCCTTTTTGCCACTATATGAAAAATAATGTTTTAAATCAGCCAAAAGTCCAGGAGTTTTACCGTCAACATTTTTTAAACTTGTCGGTGGATATAGAAGGTGATGTTGAAATGGTTAACTTTAAAGGTCAAACCACCCGTCTGAAAGATTTTGCATTTAAGGAAAACAGGGTGCGGGCTACACCGGTGATTGCTTTTTTTGATTTTAAAGGCAAGCGCATATACAGGCATACCGGAAAAACATCCGGTGTTGATGAGTTTATGTGGCTGGGCGAATTTATTGCCAATGGAGTATATAAGAAATCGTCTTTTAGTCGTTATAAAAGAAAAAAACGTGCTGAAATGAAAAACTAAAATGTTGTTAAAGTTGCACTATATATCTACTGGTATTTTATTACTGCTCTATCCCATTACTTCAATTTACAGTGCTGAGCTCAACTCAAAATCTGCGTCATTACCAGAGCCGTTAACTCTTGAGCTGGCATTACAGTTTATTGATCGGCAACATCCTGATTTACGTTATGCAGATGCTGAGCTAAAGTCGTTTCAGTCTGGTTTGCAACAGGCTAAATCGGGTAATGATTTATCCGTTAGCTTACAAGCAAATGCACGTTTGATTGAGCCTGCAACGGTCGCGACTAATCCGAAAAATGAAGACCATCGTTTAGGTTTGTTTGTGGATAAAACGCTGTATGATTTTGGAAGAAGTTCCTCGAAGATTGCAGCTGCTAAGCAACAAGTCATAAGTCAAAATTTACAGGTAATTAACACGCAACAACATCATTATATTAATGTGATGAAGCGATATTTTGATGTTGTACTGGCAGACTTGCAGTTTTATCGTTACAACGAAGAAATGGCCGTAGCCTATATTCGATTTGATCGGATACAAACACGGCAAAAACTGGGGCAGCATACAGACATTGAAGTAGCAGAAAAGGAAGTAGAGTATCAACGTATACGTCGATTAAGAACGCATAGCCAAAATCAACAACGCATCACACGCTCATTATTGGCACAGGCATTAAATAAACCAGATAGCCTGCCAGAAAACGTAGCAAGGCCTGAGCTTGATATCGTTTCACGAAAATTACCCGATATCGATAAGTTACAAAAAATGGTAAGAAAAAATAACCCTGTATTAGGTGCATTAAGAGCTCGATTATTGGCTGCGAAAAGTAATGTGAATTTTTCCCGTTCCGGAAACAGTCCTGTGCTAAGTGGAGGTTTTGAGGCTTATACCTATTCAAGAGAAATAGGCTCTTCGGATAAATGGCGGGCAAATCTTACCCTGGATATTCCATTGTGGAGTGGTGATCGGGTTGACGCTGATGTTGCTAAAGCTAAAGCAGAAGTTTATAAAATTAAAGCGCAGCTCGAGCAGCAGGAATTATTAGCAAAGCAACAAGTTCTTGAATTATGGCTGGGAATTGAAACCCTGAAAATAAAATATGACGAAGCTATAGCGGGGATGAATTTTTTTGAACTTGCACTGGATAAAAGCCGGGCGCTTTACGAGCTGGAAGTTCAATCAGACCTAGGGTATTCCATGGTGAATTTTTCAGCTGCTGAAAGAGAAGTTGTAAAAACCAATTTTGATATTGCCCTTGCCTGGGCTCAACTCGATGCCTTAAGCGGCAAACTTTTAGATAAAAACTACAAAATATCAGCGAACAAATAGTGAGTATACGGTTATGAATGTAAAGCATATGATTAGATCTCAGTTGGTATTTATTATGACTTTATCCTTGTCATATACATCGTTAGCAATTGCTGAAGAATATGAAGGCATGCTGGTCTGGTCTAAACGAGTTGAGTTATCGACGCCAGTTAGTGGTGTGGTACAAAAAGTATTCTCGCAAAGTGGAACTATTGTCGGTAAAGGTGAGGTATTAGTGCAGCTCGACCCTCGTGCTTTTAAAGCTGATCTTAAATCTGCCAAAGCAAAACTTAAAAGTAGCAAAGGCGTCAATGAAGAAGCACAACGTGAACTTGATCGTCAAACCGATATGTATGAACGATCAATGTTATCTGATCATGATTTACAGGTGGCTAAAAATAATCTGACGACAGCTCGTTCTGCTTACCTTCAGGCACAGGCAGCTTTAACAAATGCAAAGTTACATTTGGAGTATAGTGCAATTCGTTCACCCTTTAATGCTGTTGTTATTAAACTAAATGCAGTGAAAGGGCAGGTGGTTGCAGCAGAAGTTAATCCGCCTGTGTTAGTAGTTGTTGCTGAAGCATCACGAATGCTGGCAAGATTTTATGTTGTGGCTGAAAAGTTAAGTGAATTGGTTCTGAATCAAGGTGTGAATATTAATATTGCAGGCGTGCAATTTCAGGGTAAGGTTAAAAATATCGCTTTAGAGCCGGATAAATTAAAAAGTACTCATTATGCAGTAGATATTATTTTTGATACAAAAGAGAAGTTGTTACGTGCCGGTCAAAAAGTAACAATTAATATTTGATATATCATTGTTTATACCAGCGCTTGTTTAATAGCTTAAATACTTTATTCGGATATTTAAATTTTCCAAGGCTACCGTTATAACGGGCCAACGCTCGGGTGAGATCACCTTTTTCCTTATTTAAATAGTACTTAAGGATAGTACATCCCATGCGCAGGTTTGTGCGTACATTAAATAAACTATCGCGTGGTTTTCCTATTTCCTTTAGCCAGAACGGCATGACCTGCATTAAGCCTTGTGCTCCGGCCCGAGAAATGGCAAAACGATCAAAGTTACTTTCCACATCGATAACGGCTAACACTAACTCAGGATGAAGCTCTGCCCGTTTCGCTTCACGATGAATCTGCCGTAAAAGTTTGAGACGTTTATCCGGTTGTTTTATTTTGTTTTTCAGCCTGTTTGACATATCAATGAGCCAAACCTCAGCATCATAACGATCTTCAAAACTGTCACTATCTTTAATTGCTTGCTGTAATAGCGAGCGTAACTCGTTATTGGTTGATTGCTGTGCTAAAAGATTAGACTCATTGGCAAAAGAACATGTCATTCCGAGTAATGAGATACTCAGTATAAGTAGCACTTTTGTTTTTAAATTATTCACTGTCATAAAATATTAAGGTGTTGTTATTTTCTCTTTAATAAACTGAATAATATTATCCACAGCAACATCTGTAGATTCACTATCACGACGGCCTTTGTATTCCACCATACCTTTCTCCAGGCTGCGATCGCCGAGAACGATTCTGTGTGGAATACCGATAAGTTCCATGTCAGCAAACATAATACCTGCACGCCCTTTACGATCATCAAACAAGACATCTATTCCCGCCGATAAAAGGTCTGAATACAGCTTTTCTGCAACTGGTTTTAATGTATCCGATTTATGCATATTCATCGGGATAATAACAACCTGGAAAGGTGCAATTGCCTCTGGCCAGATAATACCTTTGTCATCGTGATTTTGTTCTATGGCCGCCGCTACGACGCGAGACACACCGATGCCATAACAGCCCATACTCATCACGGTCGCTTTACCCTGGTCATCCAGTACCGTTGCTTTTAATGCTTCACTGTATTTTGTTCCAAGCTGGAAAATATGACCAACTTCAATGCCTCGCTTGATAGAAAGGCTACCTTTACCATCAGGACTTGGATCACCCTCGACCACGTTCCGTATATCGACAATTGTAGGCAAGTTAACATCTCTTTCCCAGTTAATACCAAAATAATGTTTGCCATCAATATTTGCACCTGCTGAGAAGTCACTCATTACGGCAACACTTCGATCGATATAGCATGGAATCGGTAAGTTAACAGGACCTAACGAGCCAGGACCGGCGCCAATACTTTTAATTATCTCTTCATCAGTCGCAAAACACAGCGGGGAGGCAACACCAGTTAATTTTTCAGCCTTGATTTCATTAAGCTCATGGTCACCACGAATAAGTAATGCAACGAGTGATTGTTCACTCTCTTCATCTGCTTTAACAATTAATGTTTTTACTGTTTTATCAATCGCGATCTTAAACTGTTCAACAAGTTCATTGATAGTTTTACAATCAGGTGTATCAATTATCTCCATGTCTTGTTGTGCTGCAGGGCGTTCATCTGTGGTTGCTAGTGCTTCAGCCAGTTCAATGTTGGCCGCGTAATCACTGTCACTACTAAAAGCAATATCGTCTTCTCCCGAGTCAGCCAAGACGTGGAATTCATGTGAAGCGTTACCTCCAATTGAACCGGTATCGGCTTGCACAGGTCGGTAATCCAGGCCAATACGATCGAAAATATGACAATAGCTGGCATGCATGTCTTTATACGTTTCGGCCAGCGAAGCTTCATCGATATGAAATGAGTAGGCGTCTTTCATTAAAAATTCACGTGAGCGCATGACCCCAAATCGTGGTCGTATTTCGTCTCGAAATTTAGTTTGAATCTGGTAAAAGTTAGCGGGTAACTGTTTATAGCTGCGTAATTCATTACGAACCATATCAGTTATTACTTCCTCATGAGTCGGGCCAAAGCAGAAATCTCTGCCATGGCGATCTTGTATTCGCAATAATTCAGGACCGTATTGATCCCAGCGTCCCGATTCTTTCCATAATTCTGATGGTTGAGTAGCGGGCATCAGGAGTTCCTGTGCGCCAGCCTTATCAAGTTCATCTCGAACAATGTTTTCTACTTTGCGCAAGACACGTAATCCAAGTGGTAGCCAGGTGTAAAGACCTGAAGCCAGCTTACGAATCATTCCAGCACGTAACATTAATTTATGGCTGATAACTTCCGCATCAGATGGGGACTCTTTTAATGTAGCAAGTAGTAATTTTGAAACGCGCATGGTGGTATCGATCTCTTTGACTTGAAAATAAGACAAGATTTTATCTTGATGACAGGTAGGGGTACAGCAAATAGTTAAATTAAGCGTGCCAATATATTACTTTTTCTGCTTGCTCGGATCAGAGATTACGTTGATTTGATCCTGTGTCGTGACTGTTGTGTAAGAAATCCCTTTTGCAGGCGGCTTGTCTGTCACCTGCCATTCACCTTTGCTATTTTGCCACTTATACAAGGTGGAGCTATTTAACTCTGGTACGACCTGGTGAGCTTTACCCATTAGTTTTTTTTGCAAAGCCTCATCCTGATAAATATACAGTGCTGCTGTTGCCAGAATAGCTAAAAGGATAAAGTATTTTGTTTTCATTTTTACAGGTTTTCAGGATAGGTGAAGTATATTGGCCTCTAATTACAAAAATCATTGATTGCTTGTTTAGCTTCTTTTATTTGTTTTGCTCGTTCATTATCGTTTACCGTAGTCACATTCCCATCTTTATCACGAAAACGACGGTAGAGGGTATATTTATTCAGGTGTTCTTTGGCATTCGTACAGTTGGTTTCCCGAAGTTTTTGATTTTTGGCACTTTCTGCAGCCAGAGTTTTTGCTGTCTTGTCTGTTTTTTTCGTTGACTTATACAGTGGTTGGGTCGTTTCTGGTGCAGGGGCTGGAGCCTTAAGTCGTTTATACTGTTTATCTCGGGGAGGTTTTTGAGAGTAGTGTACGTTTCCATCGCCATCAACCCATTTGTAGAGTCCTGCAGAGGCAGAGCTAGTAAATATAAATAAAGTCATTAGAAGTAATATTCTCATAACAAAATCCTGCATAGGTTGTTTAATATCAAGGTGTTATCTGTTCTTCATAGTTAAGTATCGCAGGGAGTTGCTGACTTGTAAATTAGCTAGCTTCTGATAGTCGCGCTATGATAAAAAACTGTGACAAGGTTTTTTATTAAAGTCGGTCATTTTTGGTCTATTAGTTGCCATAACCCTGTGAAATTCAAGGAAAATCAGCAGAAAAAAGCAGCATAACTGGTGCAAATCTGTTGCTAGGCTGCGTATAATACGGCGTTTCGTGTTTCCGGCTAATTTGGTCAGGAATACAGCCCGTTATGACGGGCATTTTTGTCTGTGATATTGAAAGATTTGGAGTAGAAATCGTGGAACTTAGCGGTGACGACATTGTTACTCAATTCCTGAAAGATGAAGGCGTAGAATTTGTATTCGGCTACCCCGGTGGTGCGGTACTACATATTTACGATGCATTATTCAGACAGGATGAGGTAAAACACATTCTGGTTCGGCATGAGCAGGGGGCAACCCATGCAGCCGATGGTTACGCACGCTCAACCGGAAAACCCGGCGTCGTATTAGTCACCTCTGGCCCAGGTGCTACAAATGCCGTTACAGGCATCGCAACAGCGTATTTAGATTCTATACCACTGGTTGTTTTAACCGGACAGGTATCGAGTGGACTCATTGGTAGTGATGCATTCCAGGAAGTCGATTCTGTTGGTATTACCCGTCCCTGCGTAAAACATAACTTCCTGGTTAAAGATGTTAAAGATCTGGCTGCGACGTTAAAGAAAGCATTTTATGTTGCAACAACTGGTCGACCTGGACCGGTTGTGGTCGATATTCCAAAAGACGTGACGGATCCGAATATTAAAGTGCCATATGACTATCCAAAGTCAATGGAATTACGTTCGTACAATCCAGCTTTAGAAGTGCAACCAGCCCAGGTTGATAAAGCGGTAGATGCTTTGTTATCTGCTAAGCGTCCAATGATTTATTCTGGTGGTGGTTCTGTATTGAGCAATGCTTCTGAAGAGCTGCGTACATTTACCCGACAGCTTGGTTATCCCATTACTCAAACTTTAATGGGGTTAGGTGCTTTTCCAGAGCCAGATCCATTAAATGTCGGTATGTTAGGTATGCACGGCACATATGAAGCAAATATGGCAATGCATGATTGCGATGTATTGCTCGCTGTGGGTGCGCGTTTTGATGATCGGGTAACCGGTGATTTAGAAAAATTCTGCCCAAATGCAAAAGTGATTCATATCGATATTGATCCATCGTCTGTTTCTAAGAATGTGAAGATTGATATTCCATTATTGGGTGACGTTAAGAGCGTATTATCTGCTTTGAGTAAGGCGATTAC
>CAMYJG010000061.1 GCA_947258695.1 uncultured Ectothiorhodospiraceae bacterium
CTGGATTGGCTTTGATGTGGCAGTGAAATATTAACCATGGCCATAGAGTTTCGCCCGGATGTTTTTGCTCCATCTTTACGGGCAGGGACAGGGGGGGCGTTTTGCGTAGTCTGCATAACTGCGCATACCCGCGATAGGATTTTTTGCATGTTCATCCACCATGTGGCAAGCACGGCAGTTCATTGTTTTACCGGCAAAAGGACTTTTTACCGTGTTATTTAACAGGACAGTATTATCCATAACCGGATCAGCTTTAGCTGGATTAGCATAATAAGCCTGGGCAAAACGTGTTTCTAAAAACAAGCGTTCGCCTATTGCCACTTCAGCAGGATCGGAATCTCCACCGGCATAAGAGGGAGCTTGCAAGAGTAAGTTCATGGCCAGGCATGAAAGTATCAAAGGATAGTACTTCATATGAAATCTCGTTATTCGGTATTAAATTCAGTCGCTAATATAACGGTAAAGTCTCAGGTGATTATTCTGTACCACTATTATGAACTTGCTATTAATCTAAATGATAATCGTTATCATTTGTAAAGTAAACCTTATTTTAAGATGTTTTTATTCCCATCCAAAGATGGTTACACTTAATTAATATCAATCTTAATCTAATCTTACAGCTGGGACAGAAATATGAATATGGTTCAAAATGGCATTTTGTCTGAGGAAACACGCCTTGCTCGTTACATGTCATTCAATTTAGTAGATATTGAAATGGCGAAAGACTGTCTTCAAGAGTTAGTAGAAGCAGTTGATGGTGAATCTACCGTTGTTGGATTTGGCCTATCCTTAACAAAAGTTTTTAAAGCTAATATTGCGGCTTTACACAATATACCAGCATATACCACGACAGGTCTCGATCTTCCTGCAACACCCAGTGCGATGTGGTTATGGCTACGTGGAAATGATCGGGGTGAATTATTTCATCGTTCCAGAAGTCTTGAAGAGTTGTTGTTACCGGCTTTTGAATTAACCGATGTGGTTGATTCATTCCAGTATGATGATAGCCGTGATTTAAGTGGTTATGAAGATGGCACCGAAAACCCAAAAGGGGACAAAGCAGTTAATGTGGCGATTGTGAGCGGACAGGGTGAAGGGCTAGACGGTAGTAGCTTTGTTGCGGTTCAGCAGTGGTTGCATGACTTTGCCATGCTCGACTCAATGACGGTAGAGGAAAAAGACAACTCGATCGGTCGACATATTAGTGACAACGAAGAGTTTGATGAAGCCCCCGAGTTTGCACACGTGAAGCGTACTGCACAGGAAAGCTTCGATCCCGAAGCTTTTATCTTACGACGCTCAATGCCCTGGGCTGAAGGAATGGGTGGTGGCTTACAGTTTGTTGCCTTTGCTAAATCTTTTGATGCATTTGAAGCACTGCTAAACCGAATGTTGGGTAAAGATGATGGTATTCAGGATGCAATCTTTAATTTTACAAAACCAATTAGTGGCGCTTATTTTTGGTGTCCACCAATGAAAGACGGAAAACTCAACTTAACACAACTTGGGATTTAGCAATCCGCTAATCAGTTGTTACTACCTTAAAAAGACAGGATCGGGAAAATGAGATATGCAGAAAACTGGAGCAAGGTAGATATTGAACACTTAGAGTTAGAAAAGGTACTTGATTGGTGTACGGAAAATCTTAAAGGTAAACAATTTATAGAAGGTAAAACGATTAAATTTGACGTTAAAGAAGAAGCGGATAAATTTCTATCAGAATACAAAGAATAATAGCATAATGTGAACCAGTAGCAGGCTGAGCATGTTTTGTATGCTGCTGTATTTAGTTATACTCTACCAAGTTTGCAAATGAATTATGTCGATGAGAAAATTTTATTTCAATAAACCATTCTTATTTAGCCTGATTACTGCGCTTCTTTTTTTGCAGTGGTCTGTGACGCATATTCACCTGGCCGGTGAACATGAGCACGATGCTGTGCAACATCAACATGCCGCTGCCGTACACCAACATCAGATAACAAGTCATCATGAAGATGTGATTGATGTTGCCAGTGATGCATTTTCTCATATTGATAGCAGTAAGGTTGTTGAACTCGAGCATGTTTGTACTCAGTTTCAAGGCAATTTAGATAAACTGTTCGTCGTTATTCCAGCTGGTTCGAACAAGAGCTTTGAAAGGCAGGATGCTTCTAATCGTTTAGTTATAGCTTTTCAACAAGAGTCTTATCAATCCTTTCATCAGTACAGTTCCATTCGCCTGCGTGCGCCTCCAGCAGTCTCATAATATTTTTTAATTATTTTTTTATCAAGGGTGCTTCTAAGCACTCTGAAATTATTATTATGAGGTTTTTATGTTTTTAAAAATTAAAAAGTCACAATGGTTATTGGCAATTGTGGCGATGTTATTAGTCAGCCAGGCTTTTGGCCATGGTATGTCTGAAGCGGAAAAGCAATCCATAGTTGATGGTGGTAACTTGCGCTATTTGTGGATCGGTGCAACTCACATGTTATCGGGTTATGACCACCTGTTATTTGTGTTTGGAATTATCTTTTTCCTGACAAAATTCAGAGATATTGTTAAATACATTACCGCCTTTACTCTAGGGCATAGTGCAACTCTGATTTATGCCACGTTTACTGGGCTGCAAATTAATTATTTTTTAATTGATGCCGTGATTGGTTTAAGTGTGGCCTATATTGCTTTTGCTAACCTGGACGGGTTTAAAAAATACTGGGATGTTAAAGCACCAAACCTGTTGTACATGATTGTAGCCCTGGGCTTAATTCATGGTCTGGGCCTGTCTACACGCTTACAGCAGTTGCCTTTAAGTGAAGATCAGTTATTAATGAATATTATTTCATTTAACGTTGGTATTGAATTAGGCCAGATTTTGGCTCTGACCGTGATGCTGGTGATACTTGCGGGTTGGCGTAAGAGTGCGAGCTTTGTGCAGTTTAGCCGGGTATCCAATATGTTTTTAATTATTGCTGGTTTTTACCTGGCGATGATGCAAATGCATGGTTATAGCCATGTGACTGATCCGGATGAATTTGGTTTTAGTGCGGATAATCATATCCATGAGCATATTCGTATGGAACAAGAACGTGCCAAGCAAATTCAAGAACAATCAACCCACGACTCTTTGTTTTAGAGCATTTGGAGATAATTATGAATAAACTAATAACGACTTTCTTATTCCTGGCTACACTGGCATTCGTTGTTCCAGTCTATGCAGGTTCTGGTCATGCACATGATAAAGATGGCGGGCATAGCAAGCATGGGCATTCCCACGGTCCTGTTAATAGTAACAGGGTAAAAGCGAAAGCTGTGAATATGCTGGGTGGACTGGTTAAAAAAGGCATTATTGATAAAAGCTGGCGAGCAACGAAGCCAGTTAAAGCAGAGAAAAAAACCTTTGCTAAAGGTCCTGAATGGGTAGTCAGTTTTAATAATGAGATGATCAAAGATAAAACTAAGCAAACGCTATATATCTTTTATAGCCTGGATGGTCACTATATCGCTGCCAATTACACGGGGAAATAATAGTTGAAGATAGAGGCCGGTATAATCCGGCCTCTAATTCTTTTTGCAGTCTTTTTCGTTTTTGTTATTATATTTTTTTCCATAATCGGTTTTCAAAATCTTTAGCCGGATTATTTGTCTTTAAGGGTTGCATGCCTTGTTTTATAAAAAACGGAATCGCATCTTTTTGCGCTTTGACTAGTAATCCATCCAGCCCCTTATCACTTGTTCTTTTTTCAATTTCTTTTAGCAAATGAGTTCCTATTGATTGTTTTTGTGAGTCAGGATCAATATAAAGGCCATGTAACAGTAACCCTGTTTTATTACCTGGGAGTTCTGCCGGATTTACTTCTTCACAGGCCGCTACGCCAACAATAATTTTATTTTGAACGGCTACGATAATTTCGAAGTGTTTTAAATCAACGTCGTTATAAAAATAACTTGGCAGAGAAAGTCGCTTAACCCGTTCTGGCAAATCCCATGTCATGACCGCGGTTGTTATCAGTTGGTTGATAGTAACAAGATCTTGCTGGGATGCAGGGCGTATTGTTATGTCGGTTGTGCTCATAATAAACAGATAATAGGTATAGTCACTATATTATTAAAGAGGAAAGCATATAATATTTAGGTAAAAAAAAGGTGGCTCAAGGTGAGCCACCAAATATACCCTTAAGGGGAAGGGCGATTGCATATTAAATGCAAGAGGATAAGCGATAAAGCTTAAGCGGCTTTGCTTTTGCTTAAGTATTGTTCAAGTTCTTCTGAACCACCAATATAGTCACCATTGACGAATACTTGTGGCACCGTTGATTGACCTGACACCGCACGAATGGTTGCTTCCGTGTAGTCACGGTTTAAAACCAGTTCTTCATATTGCATACCAGCGTCGCTCAACATACCTTTAGCTCGTACACAGTATTCACAGCCTGGACGGGTGAATATAGTGACATCTTTTGGTTTATCCGCATTTGGTGCAACGTAGTTAAGCATGGTGTCAGCATCTGAAACTTCAAACGGGTCACCTGGCTTGTTAGGTTCGATGAACATCTTTTCAACTACGCCATCTTTTACTAACATTGAGTAACGCCATGAACGCTTACCGAAGCCCAGATCTTCTTTATCGACTAACATCCCCATACCTTCACTGAAGTCACCGTTTCCATCCGGGATGAAAGTGATGTTGTCTGCATGCTGTTCTTTTTTCCATTCGTTCATAACGAATGCATCATTGACCGACATGCAAATCACTTCATCAACACCATTTTCTTTAAATGTTGGTGTTAACTGGTTGTAACGTGGTACGTGAGTTGAGGAACACGTTGGTGTAAATGCGCCAGGTAATGAGAAAACGATAACTGTTTTGCCTTTAAAAACATCATCTGTTTTAACGTCAACCCATTCGTGGTTACGACGAGTACGAAATGTAACTTGTGGTACGTTTTGAGCTTCATGATTTTCCATTTTGTTTCTCCTGTTATCTATAAATTCAATATTTATTAATTGTTTTGATTGCCTTGAGCACGGGAAGAATTATGGGGTAATCTGATAAATTGATAAAATCGTTTATTTCTAATATAATAATAGGTATTACCTATCATTATTGGATTATGTATGAATTTACGAGAGCTGGAATACCTGGTTGCTCTTTCAGAAGAGCAGCACTTTCACCGTGCCGCAGAGCGTTGTTTTGTTAGCCAGCCAACACTAAGTGGCCAGCTTAAAAAGCTGGAGGACGAGCTAGGGGTATTACTGGTTGAGAGGAATAATCGGCAGGTTGCAATGACCGATGCTGGCAAGGCGGTGGTTGAGCATGCACGAAAAGTTTTGATTGAGGTAAGTTCTATTAAAGAAGTAGCCAGCCATTTTCATGATCCTATGCTCGGTGATATGCGGCTAGGTATTATCCCTACTGTCGCGCCTTATTTATTACCGATTATTATGCCTGCACTGAATAAGCATTTTCCTGGTTTGAAGATATGGTTATATGAATACCAGACACATATCTTGTTAGAAAAGCTACGCAATGCGGAACTGGATTGCCTTATCTTGGCTTTGCCTGTTGAAAAACATGATTTTACTGAAATGGATTTATTCCGTGAGCCGTTTCGATTAGCGATTAGAAAGGATCAGGATTTGGCAAAAATGAAACAGATTAACCTAGGTGATATCGCGCAACGGGAATTAATCTTACTGGAAGAAGGCCATTGTTTACGGGGCCATATTCTGGATGTGTGTTTATTAGCCGGGGTCAAAGAACAGGGACAGTACCAGGCCACCAGCCTGGAGACATTACGGCATATGGTTGGTGAAGGGATGGGTATGACATTAATGCCTGAATTAGCGGTACCCGGAAAAACAAATAAAAAAGATGAGATTCAGTACATTGAATTTAGCGATCCGAAACCAAATCGTAGAATCGGTATGTTATATAGAAAGAACAGCTATCGTGAACATGCTTTTAATAATATCAGTGAATTAATTAAATCGGTACTTCCTGTCAACGTGTTTTATTAAATTATTGAGACAATTTATCGACTAAAAGTCTGTGATTTGGGTACAATATATCCGTTAGCTTAAAAAGATAAACATAATTGTTATTGTTGGCGTATAAGAGTTTCCTTATTCAATGAATGATTTTTTTGAAAAGTTAAGTTTTAAACAAAAAATTATTTTTGGATTTACTATGCTTAGTGCCATTCTAATTTTAGGTATGGGCTACATGCTTTTAAAATTTAATGATGTATCGAAAATAAGCACGGATATCATTGAAAAAAGACAACCAATTGATCGCTACGCAAGTGATACCAGTGAGTATTCGCAGTCTGCCGCAAATGACCTACATAAATACCTTTTAAAGGGACAAGAGTCATACTTATCTCATTACTCTAAAACAATAAAAAATATAAATGATAATCTTCTGAAGCTTCTGGAATATGCTGAAGATCCAAAATACGCGTTAAATGAAAAAGAGTTAAAACGTGCTTGTGATATTTTAGAAGAAATAGATAGTTATGTTGTGCAAATAAAAAGGTATGTTAATAGCTTCGAAGAAAATCATCCTGTAATTAACAGGGGGGCGGCGGTTTTAAATCCGTTAGCACTGGAATATTTAGGAATTATAAATTCCATCATTGATCAGAATAAAAGTTTAAACATTCCCAGCGAAGTATTAGTAATGGTGTCTAATATGCGTCATAGCTGGACTCAGATGATGAGCTCATTGCGTATTACATTAGCGACTCGACAGGCCAGGGAGTTTACCAATGTTAGAGCTTATGCTGATGTAAATAAGTTGCAGTTAGAAAGGATTAAGAAAACGAAGTACGATCTTGGATTTTTTGGCCTGGATGAACTGGAAAGAATACGTACTGAATACATGAAGGAACTTGATATTACGATAAATCAGTTCAATACTAATATTTGGCGAATGGATGCACATGTTATGACTACGAATGTTATGCCATTATTTGATGAGCTTAACATGTATCTCGATAACCTCTCACGAATTCAGTTAAAGCAGGAAAAAAACACAGACAAGCTCTTATCTCAGCAATTAAAAATATCACGTTACAGTTATGTTGCCTTGATACTTGTTAGTTTTATTATTGCTTTTTATATATCCGTATTTATAACACGGAGTTTGCGAAAACCTCTTATAAAGTTAGCGGCAGCATCAAATGATGTAGCACACGGTAAATATGATACCGAAATAGTCGTCACGGGGGATGATGAAATATCTGAATTGTCACAATCGTTTAACGAGATGGTTACAAAGATTAAGGAGTCTCAATTAGCACTGACTAGAGCCCGCGATGCAGCTGAAAATGCGAATAAAGTTAAATCTGAATTTCTCACACGAATGAGTCATGAACTCAGAACACCGCTTAATGCTATTCTTGGTTTTGCCCAGGTGATGAATATTGAATCTGATTCAGATAAAGGAATAGACCAAAAGCATATTAAAAATATCTTGAAGTCAGGAGAACATTTATTAGATTTGGTAGAAGAGTTACTGGATCTTAGTCAAATTGAAACCAACACTATTTTTATTAAAAACGAAGAAAAAGATATTCTACCGTTAATTCAAGAATGTGTAGATATTTCTCGTTCTATGGCCAGTAATTCAAATGAGCCGATAATTTTCGATACTCCAAAAGACTGTACCTGTTTTTTAAGAATTGATCCTGTTCGTTTTAAACAAGTTGTTTTGAATTTGCTGACAAATGCGGTTAAATACAATAGTGAGCAGGGTAAGGTTACAGTTAAATGTAAATATATAAAAGATAATACATTCCGTATGTCTGTTTGTGATCAAGGTGCCGGCTTGACAAAAGAACAGGAAATTGAAGTTTTTGATGCTTTCCAACGTTTAAATGCAGATGATCAATCAATCGAAGGTATAGGTGTTGGATTAAGTATAGCAAAAAACCTGGTTGAGCTAATGGACGGTGAAATAGGCGTCGACAGCAAAGAAGGTGAAGGCAGTTGTTTTTGGATAGAATTTCCGAGCGTGGAGTTGACTGTTAAAGAAGAAACGGCTAATACAGAAACAAAAGAAGTTTCGAGTAGTAAGAATAAAATCCAATATAAAGTTCTCTATGTTGAGGATGATGAATTTAATCTTGAGGTAGTCAGGGATATATTAGAAATAATGTGCCCGGAAATCACATTGATGGAAGCAATGACAGCCGAAGCGGGCTTTGATGTTATCAATAATGAAATCCCTGATCTTATTTTAATGGATATCAACCTGCCTGGTATGTCCGGCCATGAAGCACTGGTTAAATTAAGAAACGATGATAAAACAAAAGATATACCAGTGATAGCAATCAGCGCAGATGCAGTAAAAGAATCAATAGAAAAAGCGGAGTCTTATGGTTTTAATGAGTATGTGACAAAACCTATAAATGTAGATGACTTTGTTGAAGTGTTGAATACAACATTAAATAATAAATAATAAGAATGTGAATGAGTAGCTAGTCTTAATCAGCAAACAGTATGATTATCTGCCATTAAAGGTTATCTGGAATTCTGCCCCTGGTTCTCTGCTTACAATATTAATAGACGCGTGCATAGATTTGCTGAGTTGTTTGACTAATGATAGCCCTATCCCTGTACCAACGGTTTCACGGGTCAATTCATTTTCTACACGATAAAATAACTCGAATATTTTACGTGCCTGTTCTTTGTTTACGCCCGGTCCATAATCACGAATGCAAAATTGAACTTTATTGTTTCTCAATAAATGACAATTAATATCTATTTTTTTCTTATCGGCTTTTAACGAGAATTTAATGGCATTATCAACCAGGTTAATGAATATCTGGATAAAGAAATCAATATCGATAACTAATGTTTTATTCTTAAGTTCGCTGTCACAATTAAGATTTAATTCAAATCCTGCCCGCTCTGCTTGAGACGCGATTTTTGATTGCAAGGTATCGATAATTTCGGCAATTGTGTATGCTTTTAAATCAACTGGAAGTTCATTTCGGGTCATTCTTGCCAGTTGTAATACATTATTAATTAGTCTTGTCAGGCGCTCACTTTCATCATAGATGTAATCATAATATTGTTTGCGTTTTTCTTCATTTGTCCAGCCTTCACGTAGTATTTCACCATACATT
>CAMYJG010000062.1:0-1487 GCA_947258695.1 uncultured Ectothiorhodospiraceae bacterium
AACCTGGATAAGCGGCACCGTAATATTTTCAACTTCCAGTTTACCGGATTCAACTTTTGATAAATCTAAAATATCATTAATTAAACCTAACAGATGATTTGCGTTATGAATAATGCGATGGTTACCGGTTAAACGTTCATCGATCGACTGCTCAGCACCCAGTGATGCCTCAGCATAACCCAGAATGGCACCCAGCGGAGTGCGTATTTCATGGCTCATTTTTGCCAGAAAATCTGATTTCATTTGATTGGCAAGCTTAGCCTCATCAGCATAGAGACGGTTTTTTTGTATCTGGTTGGTGAATCGTACAATAAAGAGAATAATTCCCATGCTAAGTAAAATAGCAATGCTGCCAATTATTAATATGCTGAAATTGATAGTTTTCTTGTTCTGCTGTGCACCACTTAAAGCATTTTCGCTTTCCTTCTGCTGGGCATCCAGTAATTTAAACAAGTTTTGCTGGGTCCGTATTTGAATAGGAATCGCCTCATTAAATAAGACCTTCTCTGCATTATCTTTTTCATCTAGCATGAACAGAGTGGCAGCTTTATCCTGAGCTACACTTGTGGCATTGATAGTTGGGCTAACCTCGTGCCAGATAGATCTAACTTCTTCACTGAGTTGCAAATTAAGCAGCTTATCGCGAACTTTGGTGAACTCACCTGCTTGCAGACTTAAATTTTGATGAAGTTCATCTAGGTCAAATGGATCAACCGTTATGCGCATACTGTTCAGCAGGCTGGTTCTCAGAAGTGCGATGTGACGCATTTTATCAATATACACCGTGGCCTGTCGTAAATTTTCAATTTCCTGCAAATGCTCATGTGCCTTTTCCAGGCTGGACTTCCACATAACCAATAGGAATACAATAATGAAGGTCATGGCAAAAATACCACTGGCAAGAACAAGATTAGATCTTTTATTATCCATTGTAAGTCATTGAAAATACGAAATATTAATTAGCTCACAGAAAATCACTTAGAATACTATGTAACGGTCAATAATGACGAAAACTTGAGGATTTTTTGATTAATCACAAAATCGCTGCGCATGTTTTAGCCAGGCTCGATTCCGATCTGAAGTACAATTTTTCTATTAAATTCATACCAATTATCATTCAGTGAATGAGTAAAAAACCTATAACACTATGATAAACTAAGCTTTTGTTTAACCACTTTTTCAGAAATAACTCGAAGTACAGGTTTATAATTTTTATGTCCGAGCTTTCCCCTATAGAACTTGAGGTAGCAAACCTCATTATTGACTCTTTGGCACTTGAAGATATCACAGCCGCTGATATTGTCCCTGGTGATGCGTTATTTAATGATGGCCTTGGGCTCGATTCAATCGATGCACTGGAACTCGCAATGGCAATCTCTCAGAAATATGGTTTTCAGTTAAAGTCTGATGACGCAAACAATGCGCAAATATTTTCGTCGCTAAGAAACCTGGCGAAACATATTGAATCTAATAAAACCTGATCCCTC
>CAMYJG010000062.1:1523-13789 GCA_947258695.1 uncultured Ectothiorhodospiraceae bacterium
GGCATTATCCTTTAAGTTGAATAAACTCAATAAACTTTCAGTAATAATGATGGCGCTCTACCCGGTCGCAGCCTATATTAGTCTTTGGTTAAAGCAACCCATATTGATTATAGGTTACCTGGTGATGCTTCTTTCGATAATAAGCATAAACAAAGTTATTCAGCAACGCTGGATAACAGCGGGCATTTTATTAGTTTGCATAACAACCATTTTTTACACCATTCAACAGTCGTATACACATTACCTGGTCTACTTCCCACCCATACTTGTTTTCCTGAGTTTGTTTTTTCTTTTTTCACAGTCACTACTTGCCGAAGAAATTCCTCTGATTAGCCGATACGCAAAACTACTGGGTGACAATCTAGATCAACGACATCTACGTTATTATAAAATTCTCACCATACTCTGGTCAGTATTTTTTCTACTCATGACAATTACCAGTATCTTGCTTGCTGTTTTTAGTTCACTCGATACCTGGTCATTATTCACACATGTTATTAGTTATTGTTTAGTGGCTGGCTTTTTTCTTGCAGAATTTTTATACCGAAAAAAATACTTTGCCGGAGAAGTCGAAGGCGGCTTTTTTCATTTTATGCGAAAGATATCAAAAATTCGCCCGCACACATTATCTAAATGAGTGATGATATCAGCATGAATACTCTACCTATTCTATTCAATACTGCTGCTGATAAACCAATCTTCTTCTATGATGAAGAAATCATCACGCATAAAAGATTCATTCACGATGTTATAACTGTTGCCGCCAAACTTGAACAGCATCAGTATGCTATCAACCTTTGTGCTGACCGCTACCTGTTCGCACTGGGTTTTGTTGCAGGTATATTGCAACAGCAAATTAACCTGTTACCTGCCAGCCAGGCTAACCTGGAAATAAATGCACTAGAGCAAGATTATCCCGATAGTTACCGTATTGATGATAATTTCATTAAAAAAGCATTAAACAATAAAACAACACAAGATCGTATTTTTCCAGAAGCCATCAATGCCAAACAAACAGTAGCTATCTTGTTTACATCAGGCAGTAGCGGCAAACCTAAGGCAAATCCAAAAAATTGGGATATGCTAGTAGATAGCGCACAACGTGTTGCGCGACAGTTAAATTTAAACAGCCCGGCACAACATATCATGGTGGCAACTGTGCCATCGCAACATATGTATGGTTTTGAAACAACGATAATTTTTCCTTTAGTTACCGGTGTTTGTATTCATAATAGCAAACCTTTTTTTCCTGAAGATATTCGACACACCCTTGACGTTATTAATAAGCCTGTCATTCTTATAACAACACCCATTCATTTACGTGCGTGCACACAAACAAATATTGATTGGCCAGTTATTGATTTTGTAGTAAGCGCGACAGCTCCGCTCTCAAAAAATCTTGCACAAAGCTCTGAAACACAACTAGATACAGCCCTGCAGGAAATTTATGGTTGTAGTGAAACAGGTGTAATTGCTACACGATACACTACAAAAAGTTCAGAGTGGCAGCTTTTATCCGGTTATCTATTGACAGAAAAAGTAACCGGTACCTGCTTGGTTACTCCGTTAACAAAAGATGAAATTTTATTGCCTGATCAAATTGAAATAACTGATGAAAAACATTTCCGTTTACTAGGTCGTCAATCCGACATTATAAAAATTGCAGGCAAAAGAGGCTCACTGAATGATTTAAAAATTAAACTCTGTGCACTTGAAGGTGTAGACGATGCAATATTTTTTATGCCACAAGAAAACCCAGATGAAAAAGCACGCCTTACAGCCTTTGTGGTTGCTGATGATCTTAGTGCTAAAGAGATTAATTCATTCCTAAGCCAGCAAGTCGATGCAGCATTTTTACCACGCCCCTTAATTAAGGTAAAAAAGTTGCCCTATAACGAAACAGGTAAGCTGCCACGAAAAAATTTACTTAACTTGTATAAACAACTACGTAGCCATCTCAAAAACTCTGCTTAATTAAACTTTTAACATGCCATATTCATTTACTATTAAAGCAACACATCCCTCGCTAAAAGGACACTTCCCTGGCAACCCGGTTGTACCAGGTGTAGTAATACTCGATGAAATCATCAACATCGTTAAATTAGCAAAGCCTGATTTTATTGTTGAAGGTATACCTGTAGTAAAATTTACACAGCCTCTCTTACCAGAACAGCAGGTGACCGTTGAGCTCGAAGAAAAAAGTGCTACAAACATCAGTTTTAATTGTACTTATAGTGCTACGAAGTTTGTAACCGGTCAACTAACGTTAAAGAGTCAGCTTTGAGTAAACACTGGTCAGATAAAAAAGAACGCAGTAACCCGGCAACCTTAAAGCTCATCTGCTGGATTGCACTTCATACTTCACGTTATTTTGCACGTTTCTGGTTATACCCGATCACTGTCTATTTTTATTTAACATCATCACAAGTACGTCGTGCTTCTGGTAATTATCTACGAAGAATTTCAGGTCTTACTGGTAATCCCTGGCAAATCGCAAAGCATATTTTTTATTTCTCCGCGACAATTCTTGATCGAGTTTATTTTTTAACTGATCAATTTCATCGCTTCGATATCACTGTTCATGGCCTGGAAAATATCAAGGAACAACAAGCATCTGGAAAAGGGTGCCTGTTACTAGGCGCTCATCTTGGTAGTTTTGATTTATTACGTTCACTGGCAATACAAAATAAAATGCCATTTAAAATCCTGATGTACCAGGATCATAATGCCATGATCAGTAAGATATTTAACAGCCTCAATCCCGACGTAGCAAAATCTGTGATTAATCTCGCTAATGACAATGCCATGCTGGAAATGAATGAAAGTTTAAATGCCGGTGAAATGATAGGTATGTTAGGTGATCGATATGTCAAAAACGATAAACGGATTATATGCCAGCTTCTAGGTGATAAAATTGAAATACCTTCCGGACCGATAACTTTAGCTACAATAACTAATTCTGCAGTTATCTTTTTCTGTGCCGTATATTGTGGTAAAAATAAATATGAAATCTATATCGAAAAACTCGCCGATGCGACACAATTATCACGTAGTGAACGTACTGATTACGTGAATCAAACTACTCAAAAATATGTCGATCGGGTTGAATATTACCTGAAAAAACACCCTTATAACTGGTTCAATTTTTATGATTACTGGCAAGATGAATCACATTAAGCATTCTATAAAAATTATTATAGTATTAACTTTCTTTTTTATTAATTTAGCATCCGCTTCTGCTGAAAATATTATTGATTTTCCTGAATTACTCAATCTATTTGCCACAATAAAACAACGTACCGTAGATTTTAATGAAGAAAAATATGCTTTCTACCTGGATGAACCAATTAAAACTTCCGGTTACCTGCAATTTAAAGCACCTGACAGACTCTCTAAACACATTTCTAAACCGGAAAAAATCTCTCAGGAAATCAACGGTAATATATTAACGATTATTAACTCGACTGAAACCTATACCGTTAACCTGGAAGACCATCCTGAGTTTTCAGTTATCCTACAATCCATTATTAACCTGTTATCAGGTAATCATTCAGCTCTACAAAAAGACTTTAAAATCAACTTTAATAAGCAGTTAACTGACTGGACCCTGGTATTAACACCCCGCAACAGTTTTGTTGCCGGTCAGGTTGAATCTATTCAAATGAATGGTAATGCAAACAAGCTATCTAAAATTATTGTGACTGAAGCAAATAAAGATCGCTCTATAACACATATTTATAATCATCGATAAAATATGCCAGGCGTCCAACGCACATTCTATTCTTCACACTTTATATGGCTAAGCCTGCTGGCTTTGTTTTTGATCTATCTTTTTTCTTCATTACGTGTTGTATCTGACATAACGCAGTTTATGCCTGATGATCATCGTGATAAAAATGTTCAACTTTTGCTCAATGAGCTACAACAAGGAAGTACCGCCCGCTTACTAATTGTTAGTATTAAAGGAGCAGATACAGAAAAGCTGGCTGATATAAGTCGTGAACTTAAAACAAAATTGACTAATACAAATGCATATAGCCTGGTTCATAATGGTCAACAAACGCTAAGTTCCAATGAATTTATATCAGGTCAATATAAAGAGCTTTATCAATATCGCTACTTGCTTTCTAAAAATTCTGCACTTTCTAAACAAGAATTGACCAGCTCTTTGCAACAACGACTTTCAGAACTCCGCGCTGGTATAAATTTTTTTAAAGAGACTCTTTCAACTGATCCGCAAAATCATTTTTTAGAATACTTGTTAAAATTAACTCAACGAGCAAATACTACTACTCATCATGGTGTATGGTTTGATAAACATAAAACTTCAGCCTTACTGCTGGTGGAACTAAATTTAAAACAATTCGACCTGGATAAACAGCAATATTTAATTGAAGAAATTAATGAAACAATATCTGATATATCAAATAAGCATGCACTCAATAATAAGTTACAGGTTGATATTACTGGCTCAGCGAGTATTGCAATAAAAACCCGCAGTGCCATTCAATCAACATCAAAATGGTTATCAGGCATAGCGCTAACACTAATGTTTATATTGTTCTGGTGGAGCTATCGCTCACTGCATCTTTTTATTATCGCCATGTTACCACTAGCTACTGCCATTATATGCGCATTAGCTGTAACCAATTTTTTATTTAACCAGGTACATGGAATTATTATCGCTTTTGGTATTACTTTGCTTGGTGTTTGCCTGGATTACCCGGCTCACCTGTTTAGTCACCATGCTAAAGATAAAAACCCGCAGCACACCATACTTTCTATATGGCCAACCCTACGGCTTGGTGTAATTACAACGGCATTAGCTTACCTGGCTATGTTAGGTACAGGTTTCTCGGGCTTATCTCAGCTTTCCATTTTTGCTATCAGTGGTTTAATCACTGCTCTTTTTGTTACACGCTGGATTATTCCGTATTGGCTAACAAGTAACGATATTCAACCCAATCATTCTTATTTAATAACCTTGTCGCGTATCCAGTTCTCTGCAAAGCAAAAGGTTTATAGCGGAATTCTGGTTATTGTAGCTTGTTCTCTTATGCTGAGTTATAACTACAATTCTATCTGGTCAAAAGACATTTCTGATCTTAGTCCTGTTCCTGAGCAGGCAAAGAAACTTGATAAAACATTACGCCATGCTGTCGCAGCACCAGATGTTAACCATGTTTTTATGTTAAAAAATAACAACTCTGAATTACTGCTTCAACAGACTGAAGAGCTGAAAGGAAAATTACAATCTTTACAGGAACGAGGCATTGTTAAAAACATATACGCTGTGACTGATTTTATTCCCAGTAAGAAAATACAAATTTTAAATCAAAAACAACTCCCTCAACGAAAAATTTTACGGTCGAATCTAACAGCCGCTGCTTCTGATCTCCCTTTTAAAACAGATTTTTTTAACCCATTCATCGATGACGTTATAAAAAGTAAAACCTTAGAACCACTGGATATAGAAACGGTATTAGCGATGCCTCTCGGAAAACAGCTACAGCAGGATTTATTCTTCAGGAATAATGAATGGGTTTCCATCGTCCGACTTAGTGGCATCAAAAATGACGTGGCGCTACAACAATGGCTGGAAAATCGAACTGATATTCTTCCTTATTACCTGAATTTAAAACAAGCGACCTCAGCCTTGATGTCCGACTATCAAAAAACAGCTCTATTTAGATTATTACTTGGCGCCATGATTATTTTCATTATATTGCTCATTTTTCGCCCTAAAATTCGCGCTGTATTCATTTTAGCACCGGTACTGCTGGCAGTTTTATTAAGTATTAGCATCCAGGTTTTACTCGGAACCTCACTGACTTTATTCCACACATTAGCTTTATTGCTAATCATCGGAATCGGGCTCGATTACAGCCTATTTTTTGACCGTAAATGGGTATCAAATAAAGACTATTTACAGCGATTACACGGTATTTTTATCGGTGCTACCTCAACCCTGATTACTTTCGGTATACTTAGCTTCTCTGACATCCCTGTGCTCTCAGCTCTTGGACAAACTGTCTCGATCGGCGTACTGGCTTGTTTTGTATTAACATTCATTTTTAGTAAAAGTAACCGCAATAAATCCGAATATAATATTTAATTAGTTATGCCAATTTCTCCTCTCATTATTACAGCCAGCAGCATGGTCAATGCCCTGGGACGCGGAAAAAAAGCCACCCTGGAGGCGCTGCAACAAAAGCGCTCTGGATTACAAATAGCTCAACATCTCGAATTTTCAACCTGGCTAGGGCAGGTTGAAGGGGTGGATGAATACCCGCTAGAAAAAACACTAAGCCAATTTAACTGCCGCAATAATCAGCTGGCAAAGTTAACCCTTGATACTGATGATTTTCGCCATGCCGTAAATCAGGCTACAAAAAAGTACGGCACTGACAGAATCGGAGTTTTTCTTGGGACGAGTACCTCAGGCTCTGAAGAAACAGAAAAAGTCTACCAACAGCGCGATGCAAATGGCGACTTGCCAAAAGACTTTAACTACCAATATACAGATAATTTTTCTTCTTTACTTGATTACACTCAACAATCATTAGGTCTAAAGGGTGTTGGTCAAGTTATCTCGACAGCCTGTTCTTCCAGTGCAAAAGTATTTGCCACCGCGCATCGTCACATTGAAGCTGGATTTTGCGATGCAGCAATCGTTGGTGGTGTTGACACCATTACTGAAATCTCAACTTATGGCTTTCATGCGCTAGAGCTTACATCCACTCAACCCTGTCGTCCTTGTGATGAAAACAGGGATGGGATTAGCATTGGTGAAGCGGGTGGTTATGCGTTATTGGAACAGGCTAAAACAAACGAACCGCTTCATGGTGTCTGTTTAAAAGGCTATGGTGAAAGTAGTGATGCCTATCATATGTCAACACCGCATCCTGAAGGTCTGGGTGCTGCCAACGCCATGCAACAAGCTTTGGCCAGTGCCGACCTTAACACTGATGAGATCCAGTATATTAATTTACATGGCACGGCCACCCCATCTAATGACAGCTCTGAAGATAATGCCATCAGTCATGTTTTTAACAAGCAAACGCCATGTAGCTCTACTAAAGGTTGGACCGGCCATACGCTAGGCGCTGCTGGTATTACTGAAGCATTAATTTGCCAGTTAGTGCTGGAGAACCAGTTTCTACCAGAAAATTTAAATTTACTTCATCTTGATCCATCCCTAAACAGTCATATTTTGCTGGATAATTTACAACCCGAGCACCAGGTAGAAAATGTGATTAGCAATTCTTTTGGTTTTGGCGGTACTAACTGCAGCTTAATATTTGGATTGCCTTCATGAAAGCCATTTATATCAACTCATTAAGCATCGCAGCTCCTGGGCTTGTTGGACTTGAGCAAGCGACCCCAGTTTTAAAAGGTGAACAAGCATGGCAGAGTGTAGAATTTCCCAAGCTGGCGCCACAGCTATTACCCGCAAATGAACGCCGTCGCATGACAAATTACATTAAGTTAGCCATTTCTGTTGCTGACCAGGCAAGCACGTCTGATAAATCACTCGGTGCTGTTTTTGCATCATCATATGGTGATCTATATATCACTGATCATATATGTAATTCACTCAGTCAAACACCAAAATTTATTTCCCCTACCCAGTTTCATAACTCGGTACATAATGCGCCATCCGGGTACTGGGCAATTGCAGCTAAATCTACCGCCGCATCAACAAGTCTTTCAACCGGTGACAGCAGCTTCAGTAGTGGTTTGTTAGAAGCGGTAACCCAGGTTCTTTCGACTGAAAAAGATATTTTATTAGTAGCGTATGACTATCCTGCCACTGCTCCCCTGGATAAATGTGTTGATATTAGCGAACCTTTCGCCACGGCATGTGTGCTTAGCTTAACTAAAAATAATAATAGTTACGGTTCTATTAAACTGTCTGTTAATAATGAAGAGAAAACATGCTCTCAATGTCGCAACCAATCTTTAAACCAACTACAAAACAGTAACCCAATTGCTCAAAGTCTGCCGTTACTGGAAACTCTCATTACAAAATCAACAAATTCTGTTTATTTGCCATACCTTAATGATTCAAAACTAAAAGTTGAAGTACAGCAATGATCTATCACGATGAAATCTGCCAGTTAATTCCACATAGCTTTGATATGTGCTTACTGGATAAAGTGGAATCCTGGGATGAGAACTCGATCATTTGTTGCAGTGATTCTCATCGTTTAAAAACCAACCCGCTAGTTCGTGAACAACATCTATCTTCGATTCATCTACTTGAGTATGCAGCGCAGGCCATGGCCGTCCATGGTGGATTACATGATAGAGAACAAGTCTTAAAAATGACTGAAGGCTACCTGGCATCTTTGCGTAATGTAAAAATTGATTTATGTGAACTAAAAAATATTCCATCAGAATTACGTATAGAAGCGACTAAAATTATGTCACAAGCAGGTAATATGATATATAACTTTTCTGTATTTGCAGAAGACGCACTGCTCGTTTCCGGCAGAGCAACGGTTGTTGCTGTTTCTCACAACGAATAAAAAGTTAAAAATTATGGATAAGAAAATTAAACGTGCCCTGGTAACAGGTGGTAGTGGAGATATTGGAGCAGCAATTTGCCAACAACTCGCTGCGTCTGGTTTACATGTTATTGTGCATGCCAATACTAATCTCGATAAAGCCAATAAAGTAGTTGAAAATATCACTGCTCAAGGTGCTAGTGCCGAAGCCGTTAGCTTTGATATTACTCAGCAAGACAAATCTAAAGCTGCACTTGAAAAACTGCTTGAGCAAGGCCCAATACAGGTATTAGTAAATAATGCATCGACGTTAACCTAAATGGTTTCTTTAATGTTACCCAACCTTTGTTACTTCCTATGATGCAAACGCGCTGGGGGCGTATTATCAACCTTTCTTCAATTGCAGGGATTATGGGTAACCGCGGCCAGGCCAACTATGCAGCAGCAAAAGCCGGCATTATTGGTGCGACAAAATCACTGGCGATAGAAATGGCTTCACGAGGTATAACCGTAAATGCTGTCGCACCGGGCATCATAGAAGGTAGTATGACGGAGCAGGCTTTTGATAAGGAAAAAATTAAACAACTTGTACCAATGAACCGGGCAGGTTCTGCTGAAGAAGTTGCAGCGCTGGTTGATTTTTTAGCTTCAGATGCCGCAGCATATATTTCAAGCCAGGTGATAGGTATTAATGGTGCAATGGCATAAAGATTATTTAATATTTACCTACCCGCTTAATCATCCTGGCATTATTTGTTAAGTGCGCATAAACACGTCCACTGTTGTACCAGTGGTAATGAAATGCTTCTATCGCTAACTTTAAGAATGATACTGGATTCAGGCTGAAATTTTCTTCTGCGGCACAAAGCTCGACTTCCAGTCCAAAACCTTTTGCCATTTTTCCCGCTCGAGCAAGATGATAGCGATTAGACACGATCACTATTTTTTTATTTTCTAAATTTAATAGTTCAATTGCATTCTTTAAATTTTCTAATGTATTGCGTGAAGCATGTTCTAACTTCACCCTGGATATATCAGCTTTATTTTCTGCAAGAAATTGTTTTCCTGCATTTGCCTCTGTAACAGTAGCATCACCTGTTTTACCGCCTAATACCATTGCCTCGATTTTATTATTATTTTTCAGGATTGCAGCGACCCGCTTAAGTCGTTGAATGTATTCCGCATCAGGCTTGTCGTTAAGTAGTTTTTTTCCCAGTACAAATACCACTGCATCACTATCAGTATAATGTGTTTCTTTTTTAGCCGTACTAAATATTTTTTTAAAACAAAAAAGATAAGATATACCTGCTGTTACCGTCATCACGATGCTCGATAAAAGCAGCATAGTGTAGCCATCTAAATCAGCTTTATTATCAATTTTTGGTAACATTTTTATTTTTTTGCTTTCTCTACATCAACAGGATTAATCAGTGAACGATACAACCCTTGTGGATACATCAATCGGGAAAGTAAAGACCTTGCTACCATTAAAGTGATTAATGTTATGTCAGCAACCCCTCTGAAGTGACTGGGACGTGCATTGTCTCTGTATACTGCTGGAATTTTAACCGGGTGACTAAAAATATTTTTTTGTGCAGCCTTAATGAGTATTTCACTTTCAAAAACAAAACCATGTTTAGTCGAGATTTTTAAATCTTTAAATAATTTTGCCGGGTATAACCTGAAACCTGACTGACTATCATGTATCGGGTAACCTGCGGCCCATGCTATCCAAAAATTAGCGACCTTATTTGCATAATAACGTTTTGCTGGAATTGCCGATTTATCAGCTAAACGTGCACCAATAATAATATCACCAGGAAAACTGACTGATTTACTCAACAGTAACGGAATATCTTCAGGCGCATGCTGGCCATCGCCATCCAGTGTAATAATATTATCCACCCCAAGTTCCAGCGCAGCATTAAAACCATCTACTAAACTGGCTGCCTTCCCTTTATTTTCTGTGTGCTTAATTAAAGTAACGGGTAATGTTGCAACTTCTTTAATCGTGTTATCGCTCGAACCATCATCAACCACTATAACGTTATCAGATTGTGTTAAAGCACGTTTGACCACGTCAGATATCGTCAATTCTTCATTATAAGCGGGAATAACAATGGCAAACTTGTTAAAATCTTTTCCCTGAGACATACTTATTTACCCCAAAATAATAACGATATATTTTAGCAAATATTGTATATTTATTTGCATATATTTAAGGACAAAAATAGATAAAAGGTAGATTTCAGATGAAAACAAATATTCTAGTAATCGTAGCAACTAGCTTATTATTAATTTTGGCTGGCTGTCGTGCCACACCGGTATTAAATATCGAAAATGCACCCGTTAATGTCACCTCAAAGCATTCAGCCAATGACATTAAAAAGGTCATCATCAGTTCTGGTGCCGGTCTGGGTTGGCAAATGAAAGCAAAAAAAGCGGGGCATATTGTCGGTACGCTTTACTTGCGTAAGCATGTTGCTGTGATTGATATCAAATATTCTAAAAAAGATTATAGTATCACTTATAAAGACAGTACTAACCTGAACTATGATGGTACTAATATTCATAAAAATTATAATGGCTGGGTACAAAATTTAAATCGCCAAATACAGGCCAGATTATCCGCACTGTAAAAAATTTGTAATAATGTAAAATAAAAAAGGCAGATAATTATCTGCCTTTTTTATTTTATTAATTATGCTACTTCCGTTTTATCATCATGCTCAAACAAATATCGAATCTGTTTTAATGAATCATCGATACTATACGATACACTTTTTGATAAGAGATCGAGTAACACGATGGCATTAACCGCTGCATCACGTTTTATGGCACTACGAATTCTATCGGCTATAAATCGATTTAACTCCTGTAACTCGCTATATTGTAATTTTAGTTCGTTTAGTGGATCTTTATCAGAATTTTTATTCATTTCAAAATAATTCTTCAGAAAAGTAGCGGATACCGCTCTGAATATAGTTTCTTCATGCGTCGCAAGTGGAAGATGAAAACGGGCTAACGGTCTTAAAAATTTCATTTTAGGACAAGAACTACTACTCATAAGCAAGCCGAGTAAAGAGCTAACCGCGCGTTGTAAACTTGTGTGGGCTCGCACCTCGCGTTCAGCAGAAGTTATGGTAACGTCGACTTCATCGTATGACGCCAGATCTTTACACCAGTAAATTATTGGCACTAAGTTTACTGCCAAAGGGCAATATAAATAATCTTCACTTGTTAAAGGGCAATTAGCACACTGATGAAATTCCAGTTGAGCCCAGTCTGGATACTGGTGACCATCCGGTAACTTCGAACACATACTATGTTGATCGAAATCTATAAAAAATTCTTTTTTATCTCCGTCAGGAAAATCAAACTGGTAATTGTAAAAAATATTTTTCACTCTATTTGCTTCTCAAAACTATTCTTATACCAATTATAGTAGCCAGGCGATAAGATATTTAGCCTGACACGATTATTAACAATTGCTATAAATATTTGTGATGAGATTCAAAAACAATGCTTGATGCGGTTCACAAACAAAACCATAAAAATTTAGGCTTAGCTATAATGCAGCCTGGCAGTTATTTCTTCCATTTTCTTTTGCTTTATATAAGGCTTTATCGGCACGATTAAATAAACTTTCACCATCCTCGTTATTTTTAACCATCGCATACCCAGCTGACACGGTAACCTTGACCGCCTCTTCCCGAAATCGAAAATTACTTGATGCAATTATTTCTCTTCACTTAT
>CAMYJG010000063.1 GCA_947258695.1 uncultured Ectothiorhodospiraceae bacterium
GTCCCCAAATGCTCAAGCTACTACTGCAACGATCACGGTGACAGTGACTGGACCGACCATAGGCGGTACCCAGATTGTAGGCTGCCCGGGTAATATAACGCCAACTCTCGCAGTAACGTTACAGTAAATTATTGTAGTTAGATTATGTAAAACGCTGTGAGAATGTTCTCACAGCGTTTTCACTTCTCTCGCAACTGGTGTTGTGTTGGTCTTATTGTCGAATCCGGCCCTGGACACCATCTTTAAATGTCCTAAAACAGCACCGGCTGGTGTTTTAAAAGTGCCATTTAGGCTGATTCGCCTGTTTTGTCTGATTACGCTCCGATAAGATATATAGAATTAGCTTATAGATGGCATAACACAACCATATAAGATATTCAGCATTATTCGCTTTACAAACAATAACTTAGAAGCTATATTTAATGTTCAATCAAGAACTGGTATTTTGTGGGCAAATAATAATTTAGATTTTCTCTATATTTATCAGTCTGGTGAGCTACGAAAGAACGGTTACATGCAGTATTATTAAGAGTCTACGGACCAGGTAAGTAATAAAGTGTACTAAAAAGAACATCCTTTTCGTCTAACCTGCGAAACGAAGTTTTTTTATCTCAGCCCTGAGCATACTCACGCCAATGCGATGATGGAATTTGCGCTGATTAAACGTCAGGGCTTAATGTTATTAACGGGCGAAGTCGGTTCGGGTAAAACGATGTTGATCCAGCATTTCCTGACACGTATCGATAACAACTATAACGTCATACGATTAAGCCAGACGCAATTATCGGATGTTGAGTTGTTTCAGTTGATCTTGCTTGAATTAGACGAAACGGCAAACACAAATCAAAGCATTTCTGCGTTACAAAAACAAATCGTTGAATGCATCGAAGCGCTGCACAAGGAAAAACAACACACGATCATTATTATTGATGAGGCGCAAAATCTTGGCATCGATTCATTAATCCGGTTGTTTGAAGTCTCACAAAAACGCGTTAATAATGAAAAAATTTCAACGGTTTTTTTAGTAGGGCAAAATAAGCTGAGGGAAACATTAGATAACCCATCTGTGAGTGAATTTATTTCCACGATTAATACCAAGTATCATCTGGGATCGCTGGCCTTAAAAGATATTCGTAAATATATCTTACATCGACTTGCCGTTGCTGGTGGGCATAAAAATGTAAGCATCGAAAAAGATATTTTTCCGGTTGTCGAAACTTATACCGGAGGTCGTCCGCGACTGATCAATGTTTTGGTTGATCACGTGTTAACTTATGCATTTTTAGAAGACATTAAAAAAATTACGACCAAGGTTGTTGATGCGGCGATTAAAGATTTACAGTGGGAACCGTTTGGCGTTAAATATAGCGAAGAAAAACCTAAGAGCGAACAAACGTTCAAAGAAGAACGTCGCCAATCTTATAAAGTGATCATTCGTTCAGATGATAAAATTCAGGGCGAATATTTTATTCGCAAGAAAAGAATAACCATTGGTCGTCATCGAGAAAATGATTTACGAATTGATGATCCGCTCATTAGCCGCCAACACGCCCAAATAATACAACAAGGGCGTACCATTTATTTGCGTGATCTAAACAGCACTAATGGTACCTTTGTCAGCTCAAAACGTGTTGACATCGCTCCGTTAGAAGTGGGTACGATTATTCAGGTTGGTAATTGTGAATTAACCTTTACTCGCAGCACCAAAAATGCACCCTCCATGTCAAATTCAACCAACTCAAATGTTGTGGACTTGGCTGCAACGCGCCACTAAGTAGTATTCGATGATTATCTTTGACCTTGTATGTGAGTTTGATCACAGCTTTGAAGGCTGGTTTAAAAATAATGATGAGTTCGAAGCCCAACAGTCATCCGGGCTGTTAACCTGCCCAGTTTGTAATTCTGAAAATATTGTTAAAGTCCCAAGTGCGACGAATATTAATTTAGGTAAGACAAAAGACAATACCGGGAAACAGCTAGATCCTAACCAGCAACAAATAGCGATCGCTCAGCAAGTATCTAACTACATCGAAAATAATTTTGAAGATGTCGGCCCGGAGTTTTCGGAAACCGCGAAAAAAATTCACTATGGCGAAGAAGTCGAGCGTAATATACGTGGTACGGCTACCGAGCAAGAAACGAAAGAACTCCTGGAGGAGGGGATTGAAGTGCTCCCCATTGCGATTAAGAAGGATATTAAATTAAACTAAAAATCGGATATTGTTTTAAAGGATAACTCATGCAAAACGTTAAGAAACTTTCAATTCTGGTTCTTTTTATGAATTCTTTAATTATTTCGGGTGCTCATGCTGATGATGATGGCCCTCAATTAAGTTTTGCTCAGCAAGACGCCTACAGTGAAGTAGCTAAATCTGTGGATATGTTAACAGCCTGGGCAAAAGGCGAATATGTTGAACATAAATCAATATTTTCGAAACACCCAAAAGATGATGCTGTCATCAAAGCTACGATAGAATTAATTGAAGAATTCAGGCAGCTTTCTAAAAAAGCTAAAAAAGCGGGTGACAATAACAAGGCCCTCGCTTATTTGTTTTCAGCGGAGGCAACAGCACATTACGCTGCACGAATGCCTCATATGCTAGAGGAAAGAATTGAACACAAAGAACATAAACATTAAATTAAGTATTTATATACTGTTCCTGTCAGCGTACTATTTGATCTGGCTCAATACTTAACAGTATTTTGCGTGTTAGCCTTTTTTGAAAAGGATCTAAGAGGAGAATTGTTATGAGTGATATTACACTAGTTGATGTGACTATACATATAGATAAAGATACTGATGAAGACACACGTAATAATGTTGAAAATGGGTTGCGTATTATCGATGGTGTCACCAGTGTCCATATGCCAAAAGACAAACCTCATTTAATTGTTGTTGAATACAACCCGGAAGCAACCAGCTCATCTCACTTGCTGACAATGGTTAAAGAACTGGCAGGGCATGCCGAGTTAATTGGACTTTAAATTACTGTTAAAGTCAGTTGTTTTTTAGTTTAAGAATATTGTTTAATAATTTTTTATCTGTCCATTCCCGGGTGCCGATGACCTGATATTTAATCCGACCGGTAATATCGATAATATAGCTGGTGGGTAATCCTATTACAGGATATTTCTTTGTTATGCTGGCATCTTGATCCAGAAGCAGAGGAAAGGTGACGGGATAGTCTGCTGTGAAATTAAATATAGTGTCCACATCCTCACCGACATTAATCGCTAATAAAATAACATCCTGTTTTTTCAGCATCTGATAGGCTTTTTCCATCGAAGGAAGTTCAAAACGACAAGGCGGGCACCAGGTGGCCCAAAAATTAATGATAACCACTTTGCCACGATAATCTGACAACTTATGTAGTTTCTCATCTGAGTCGAAAAGACTGAAATCAGGTGCAACAGGTGATCCTTCAACTGAATGTAAAGTTCCTGATTGCGCATATCCTATTAGTGGTAAAGACAGGTATACGAATATAATTGTTGCTTTAAGTATAAAGTTGTTCATATGAATTATTCCGGGCTCGGGGCTATATAAATGTCTTTCGCGCACTGCATGTCTTTCACAACGGCATGTTGAGTAACACCATTTTCTTTCCATTTAATCTTTAGATTAAATTCAGCTCCGTGAGGCAGGGGATAGGTGGTCATCCCCCAGTTAAAGTCAGAGGGTTTATATTCCTGAATAGTCGGTAATAATGACCAATTAAAAGCAATCACCTGTGCTTGACCGCTATTTCTGGTTTTCCAGATATCCTGCCAGTCTTCACGCGTTTTTAATTTAACTTGTTTTCCATTAAATTGTATCTCCCAATCATTTAAATCATATTTAATCACTTGTTGGTTAGATGTTGATGAGGTGTTCTTGAAAACGGTTTGAAAAATACAGTGCTGGGCTATCAAAGCAACATCTTCTTTGTTAAAGCCTCGACCCGAAAAATAGGCACGTGATTGATCCGGTAGGCGTTGTACAAATCGGATTGATGTTGTTTTAGTTCGCCATTCCCAATAAGGTAACTGTGCTTGTTCATCTTTACCGGTCTTCAGTTGAGAGTAACCAGTCTGAGATAGAATAAGAGCCATGCTAATTATTACAGCTTTTTTCATTTAATTATTTTCTTACCCTTTAACTTAAAATTCAAAGTAAAGTATAAGCCAGGATATCTGTATTTAAAAAAATACACCATAACTATGTTCTTATATAAGAATAGACTGTTGCCTTTATAAAATATAATAATTTATTTAGATTTGGCTGATTTGCATCAATGCAGATTAAAGGTTTATATGCTATTTATATAGAAGCTGGATGATATAGTACATTCAGACAGAAAACATTGGAGGTCCGTAATGTCTCATCGATACATTCATTTCGATCATAGCTGGAGCGACCACCATCATCGACGGTTCATGGATAACCCATCAGCTTATAAGCAGTTGGTGGCAATAGTGTTAATGTTTGGCGTACTTATCTTAATGTTAACATTTTTGTTTTAATAAGAATGGGGTTGCGATGGCAAGAGTCACGTTTTACGGCGCGACAGAAGGCGTTACTGGATCAAATTACCTGATAGAAACTGATTGCAAGACTATTCTTTTGGAATGCGGCCTCATTCAAGGTAGTCATGAGGAAGAAGAGGCCAATGATGCTCCATTTCCTTTTGATATTAATAAAATCGATGCGGTTGTCCTATCGCATGCCCATTTAGATCATTCAGGTCGATTGCCAAAGCTAGTGGCGGATGGCTATTCCGGCCCTATCTATATGACATTACCAACTTATGAGCTATTAGAGGTTATGCATAAGGATGCTGCCTTCCTGGAGCAACGCGATACTGAATGGGAGAACAAATGGCGACGTCGGGCCGGAAAAAATGACATTGAACCGCTTTTTACCTTAGATGATGTAGAAGCCGAGCTGAACTTATGTGAAGGGATAAATTATAGCGAGCGTTATGAGGTGACGGAGGGCATCGATGCGCGCTTTTGCGATGCAGGTCATATATTAGGATCAGCCATAGTCGAAATCTTTATCAATGAAGGCGGTACGGAAAAGAAACTGGTGTTTTCTGGTGACCTCGGTAATAGTTGTGCGGCCTTATTGCGCGACCCTGAGACGATTGAAGAGGCTGATGTGTTGTTACTGGAGTCTACCTACGGTGACCGAGATCATCGCCCTATGGATGAAACACTGGAAGAACTTGAAAATATTATTGCCGAAGCTTCCAAAAATGGTGGCAATATCTTGATCCCCTCATTCGCAGTGGGTCGTACCCAGGAAATTATATTTCGACTCGGTGAGTTATATCAAGCCGGAAAACTAAACCATCAGGCCGTTTATCTAGATAGCCCAATGGCCATTGCAGCAACCGAAATTTATCATCGATATCAAAATGTATTTAATTTAGAACATACCGCGGCATTGAGTCAGTCAAAATCAGGTACGCTACATTCGTTTTTGCCAGTATTGCGCTATACACGAACCACGGAAGAATCAATGTCACTAAACAGGATAAAGGCCGGGGCGATTATTATTGCTGGAAGCGGTATGTGTACCGGAGGTCGTATTCGGCATCATTTCAAACGTAACCTGTGGCATAAAAACGCTCATGTTCTTATTGTTGGTTTTCAGGCCAGAGGAACACCTGGTCGCGCGTTGGTAGATGGTAGCAAGACGTTTCGCATGGGGTCAGAAACAATTGCGGTAAAAGCGCAAATCCATACGTTGGGTGGGTTTTCAGCTCATGCCAGTCAATCCCAATTACTGGAATGGGTTGCTGGTTTTAATAAGAAACCAAAAATATATCTGATCCATGGAGAGCCAGAGGCTAAACAAACATTACAGGTGAAACTGTCAGAAAGAGGCTGGCAAGCAAATATACCAAGTTATGGTATGGCTATAGATATTTAAATTAAAATTCTAAGTTAATTCTGAACTCAAATAGCATAAAACCAGATACTAAGGCTTAGACAAGGAGGGTAATCGAGAATTACCTCAGTCGATTAGGTGGTGGTCAACCACAATCGGTTAGGGAATTATTCTCATCGCATCACTGGCGTGATGTTTTATGTGACCGGTTATTTTTAAGAATTATTTATTCTTGTTTGTCATGCCTTGATGAAACATGTGGTGCATTTATGTGGGGATTTCTTATGCGAAAGCACCTAAGGAAACGCGCAAATCTGAACTAAGCTTGTAAGTTTAAATCAGGTGAGGAGTACAGTACAGTATAAGAGATTGATTTGTATTGCATTTAGGATAGAATAGTCTATTTAACATAATATATATTATGCGCATACCGGTTATAAAGGCCATGCACAGATGTCGTAATTAAGCTAAACAGAAATGTCGTCATTTCAGTCGTACCATACCTAAAAATGGATCACGACAAAAGGAAATCGACGTGTTGAAGGAGCAATTAATTACGATGAGTCACTTAGAGCTAAATCGCCAGAGCATCATGGCAAAAATCCAGGAACGGCGAATAACACAAACGAAGGCCGCTGAAATACTCAATATGAGCTTACGCCAGGTGCAAAGACTGTATGCCCGATACAAAGCCGAAGGGCCGCAGGGACTGGTTTCGCGTAAACGTGGAAAAACGCCGAATAACTTGATACCAAATGGTATTAAACAACACGCGATAGCGATCATTAAAGAGAAATACCCAGACTTTGGGCCCACATTTGCTGCGGAAAAGCTCTTTGAGGTTCACCATCTTTATTTTGCTAAAGAAACCATCAGAAAATGGATGATAGAAGCCGAGCTGTGGATTCCACGAGAAAAACGGTTAAAACGAGCCTATCAGCCTCGTTATCGCCGAGAGTGTTATGGTGAGCTCATTCAAATAGACGGCTCGTTACACGACTGGTTTGAAGATCGAGGACCGAAATGCACCCTGCTCGTTTACATCGATGATGCAACCGGTCAGCTTATGGAATGTCAATTTGTGCAATCCGAGTCCACGTTTACTTACTTCAATTCCACGCGTCGATACCTGGAGCAGCACGGCAAACCCGTTGCTTTCTACAGTGACAAACACAGCACGTTTCGAACCAATAAAAAAGGCGAACTAGGCGGTGATGGCGTTACCCAATTTGGCCGCGCCTTACACCAGTTAAACATCGACATCATCTGCGCCAACAGCGCCCAGGCAAAAGGTCGCGTCGAACGCGCTAATCGCACCCTACAAGATCGCCTGGTCAAAGAAATGCGATTAAGGGGTATTTCGAGTATTGAGGAAGGTAACGAATACTTACCTGAATTCATCACAGCATTTAATGTAAAATTTAAAAAAGAGCCTCTTAACGACAAAGATCTACATCGTCTTCTTATGAAACATGAAGATTTGAATGAAATATTTTGCTGGCAAGAAAAACGTACTTTATCCAACAGCTTAACAGTCCAGTACGACAAAGTAGTGTATTTAATTAAAGACTCGGTAGAAACCCGTAAGTTAGCGAGAAAAAAAGTGACAGTCTTTGATTACCATGATGGCACCATCAAAATAAAACATAATAACACCGCACTACCCTACTCTGTGTTTGATAAAATACATAAGGTCAATCAAGGATCTATTGTTGATAACAAGCGTCTTGGTCGAGTCCTGGGATTTATTAAAGAGCAGCAGAATGAAAAAGATGAGAAACGTAGTGCGAAATGTCCGTCACGTCAACATTTGGGCCAAGAAAGCACTTCGGTTATACGGAAGCGTGTTAATAAATAATTGCTTTGAACGATAAGGGTAAAGGGCCGCCGCTTTTTGGCGGTCCCAGCGACCGCAGGGAGCGATTTTGACCCGCTTGTTATACGTTTTCATGCAAACCAACTATTTTTGTAACTGTAACTTCACCTAATTTACGCGAACCAGACATAAAATAGCCTTTAGTACCTATGTGCAGTTTTTCTTTATGTACTTTTTCTCTCATTTCTGGCACTAAGATCCACATGGAAGCGAAACCCTCAACCGGCAATTGTGTGTTTTCTTCAATAGGGTTTCCTGATACATCCATAAACTCTGGATGTATCATATATATGCCAGTTTCCTCTATGTCATCTTCGGCATAGGCAAAGTCACACCTTATATGTTGAAAGACTTTCTCCTGCCCACCTTCTTCTTTGCAATATAGGCGATAACTGACATCAAAATCTTGTTTATGCCCTCTAATTTCTTCGTATGTTTTCATAACGTATAACGACAAGGGTAAAGGGCGCGCGCTTTTTGCGCGACCCAGCGACCGAAGGGAGCGATTTTGACCCGCTTGTTATGCGTGTTTTTAATACCTAACTCCTTATGAATATGTATCTGGAAAAAATGTTTGTCCATCGTGTATAGGTGGTCCAGAACCTGAAAGACTATCTAAAAAATCACCAATATTACCAACGGATAGTCGGAAAATCGGTAGACCCTGTTGCACTCTTAATGCATTTGTATAAAGCCATGCTGTTATCAGTTTTAATTGTGTTAGATGATCCCAATACAGGGATGAGAAAATCCAGCTTATGACATGCCCAGGATCTTCTTCTATTTCATCACCACACTCATCTATTAGATTTTTCCATTCTTCTTCATTCAGAAAATTCCCGATTTCTAACTCTACTGAGTTGCATAACTCAGAATGAATTGTCATAACAGATGAAATATCAAGCGCGAACTTAGTATGTTTTGCTTCTTTTTCGATTATTTTCCATACATGTTCAAATATCTCACATAGATCATACGTACTGTATTTAGCTAATGGAGAAATGTGATGCTCTACTATAGCTATAGCCATAAACATTTCTCTCGCCTTGTCAGTTTCCTTGCTTATCATGTGAGTATCTCAATCACCTTATTGCTAACGCATAATCGGGATAGGAGGATGCCTCACAGCATCCTTCCTCCCACACCACCGGGCATACGGGTCACGTACCACGGCGGTTCAATAAAATTTATATTCATC
>CAMYJG010000064.1 GCA_947258695.1 uncultured Ectothiorhodospiraceae bacterium
TGCTCGTCAGTTAAATGAACGACCACGTGAGACGTTAGAATTTGAAACACCGGCAGAACGATTTAGTGCATGTGTTGCGTCGACCGGTTGAAGTCGCAGCCGAAAGAAGGCATTCTTTAGTTAACCCATTAATCTATCTAAGTGAAACTATCCCGTAAGACGCAGCCGAGTAATAAAATTCAAACAGGATCATAACGAGCGCTTGTCTGAGCACGATAAAGTGCGGAGCACCGTGCGAGTTCGCGAGTGCCTGTTTTCATTTTATTACGAGGGAATTGGGATTGGAAATCCCAATAAGTCTTTGGGCTCCCTTCTTTTTGGTTACTTTTTCTTGGGTGAGCAAGAAAAAGTAACTTGCTGTCGGGCAACCCCCGACGACCTTGTCCAAAAAAGAATAAACTAAGAAAAATAAACCCCACCAAGAATAACACTCCGCTTTGCACCGGTTACTCCAGGCAAGTTACCAGCTTTATGCTCCATTGTTTGTTTCGCTAACCAGGCAAAGGCAGTGGCTTCAATATAATCTGGATCTAAGTCATAGTGAGCTGAACTATTAATCTCAATACCCGGCAATTCATTTTTTAGTAACTGCAACAAGTAATGGTTATGTACACCGCCACCACAAATAATGACTTCTTCTGTTTCAGTTGCATATATTTTAATGGCATCACTTACCGTTGTAGCGGTAAACGCGGTTAAGCTTGCCTGTACATCTTCAGCCGAGAGAAATGGAAATTGGCTAAGTTTGTTAGTTAACCATTCAGCATTAAAATATTCTGTGCCAGTACTTTTGGGGGGCGTTAGTTTGAAATAATCATCACTGAGCAATTCTTTAAGAAAGTCCTGGTTTATTTCACCACTTGCTGCCCACTGACCATCTTGATCGAAGTTTTTATTTTGTTGTTGTTTTATCCAGTGGTTGATTAAGGTATTGGCAGGTCCAGTATCAAAACCTGTGGTATTGATGTTTTTATCAGCGGGCAATATTGTGATATTTGCGATGCCGCCTAAATTTAAAATGACGCGATTTTTTTCTGTGTCACGAAATAGTTTTTCGTGAAAAGCGGGAACCAGCGGTGCTCCTTGTCCACCCGCAGCCATATCTCTGCGACGAAAATCTGCTATGGTAGTAATGCCAGTTTCTTCTGCAATAGTATTCGGGTCTGCTGACTGTAACGTTGTAGGAAAGGAAGCTGTTGGCAAGTGACGAATGGTTTGGCCATGACTACCAATGGCTGTAATGTTTTCTTTGTTGATTTTTGCTTTATCTATTAACTGCTTTACTACTTCACTGAAAGCTTTAGCGAGTTGAATATCGAGCGTCATTAAGCGGTTGAGTTCATTCTTGGCAGGATTAACCAGTGATTTAATTTCATCAATTAAGTCCTGGGGGAGTGGGCTACAGATTGACTGGATGACCGATGCTTGTTCATTTTCAAAACGGACAAGAACGGCATCGATACCATCCAGACTGGTGCCGGACATCAGACCAATATAAAGCTCATCTGCCATAAGTGATCCACATTAAATTTTATATATAACCGGTCATTGCGAGGAAGTATTGAAAAAATTATTTTTCAGTACTGACGCGGCAATCTTTTGTTTAATAGTTTTCATTATGAGAGATTGCTTCGGTCATTTTATTCACTCGCAAAGACGCGCTATTACTGAGTATGAATATTATATTGTTATGCTACTGCTGCTGCTGATTTAAAGCAATTTGTGTTGGTTTATGCGTATCGAGCTGAGATAAAAGACGTTCTGCATGTGCCATGAAGTCATTTTTATATGCAGATTTTATTGGCGCTGCACTTGGTAGTTTAACGGTGAGCGGGTTACGGTGCGTGCCATTGACGCGGAATTCATAATGTAAATGAGGTCCGGTGGCGCGGCCACTGCTGCCAACAAAACCGATGGTTTGTCCTTGTTTAACATATTTACCAACACGAATGCCTCGTTTAAAACCATTCATGTGCGCATAAAGTGTTTTATAACGACTACCGTGTTGAATAATAACGGTACGGCCATAACCGCCTTTCCGTCCCTTAAAGATAACTTTACCATCACCCGAAGATTGAATGGGGGTGCCACGACGTGCTGCGTAATCAACACCTTTATGTAAACGCATACGGTTTAATATCGGGTGTTTGCGCTTACCGTAACGTGAACTAATGCGGCGAAAATCGACCGGGCTACGTAAAAAAGTTTTACGCATAGATAAACCTTCCGGCGTATAGTAACTGGTACGACCTGATTTATCTGTAAAGCGAATGGCTTTAAAGGTTTTACCCTGGTTAGTAAATTCAGCAGCAAGGATAGTCCCGCTTTGATATTTTTTTCCCTCGATAAATTGTTCTTCATAGAGGATTGAAAAATTATCGTTCTGACGAATGTCTAATGCAAAGTCGATATCCCAACCAAAAATTCCTGCCATTTCCATGACCAGGGCATCGGATAATCCGGCTTGTTTACCTGCTTCAAATAATGAACTTTTAATTTGCCCGGTTGAATAATTAACTCGTTTTTCCACCGGCTTCTTCACGGTATTAACCATAAAGTCATTATTAACCCGCTTAACATTTATCGATTGCAAACGGTTAACCTGGTAAGACAATGAATAGAGTTCACCATGCTGGTTACTCTCTATTGTTAAGCTACGACCAGGTTGTAAGTTGCGTAATGCTTTTGCTTGTTTACCCTTTTGCATTACCTGGTGCAGGTCCTGATGACTTAATTTATGTTTCTTGAAAATAGTAGAAAGTGAATGACCTGATTTTACTTTAAGAACTGTTTCTTTTAAGACCGGAGCAGGTTCCTGTTTTTCTAATTCTTGTTGTGTATATGGAAGTGTATGATTAATTTCACTATCAATCGTTTTTTGAGTTGAAATTGAGGCGTGCACCTGGCTTAAAGCTTGTTCATTAAGTTGAATTAATTGATCGTGACCTGTCTGGCGGGTTGCTTTTGCATCATTTGAAAAAAAACTGGCAATAGTGGCGATAAACATAATCGTGGCCAATATGAAGACCGCATGCAACCGGGTAAACGGCGGGCGTTTTTGTGGAGACGACGGTTTCCCCATAGACTTATAGTCACGTGTTAAGAAAGAGTTGTAATTCACGGATTTTATTCAACTTTTAGTTATAATGATGTAAAGATAGCCCAGTGAGTCTCTTGGGTCAAATATTAAATGTTATTATTATTATGTGTGAAGGAATCAATTCACGCTTTTTGAATTTTGTTTTTAATCGGCAATACGGTAATCTACGCCGCTTTATTGAGGGCAAAACACCCTTGTTAGGTATTTATTTTTCAGGGTTACGGGATAATCACACGAATGACATCACTTCAAGACAGTATAGCGCTGATAAAACGCGGTGCCGACGAGATTTTATTAGAAGATGAGCTGGTAAAAAAACTCAAGAAAAACAAGCGCTTAAGAATAAAAGCGGGGTTTGATCCGACTGCGCCGGACTTACACCTGGGTCATACTGTTCTGATTAACAAGCTGCGTCAGTTTCAGGATTTAGGACATGAAATCCTGTTTCTGATCGGTGATTTTACCGGCATGATTGGTGACCCGACGGGCAAAAGTACCACGCGTCCACCCTTAACCCGTGATGATGTGATTGAAAATGCCCGCTCTTATGAGCAGCAGATTTTTAAAATCCTCGACCCATCGAAAACACTGGTGATGTTCAATTCCAGTTGGATGAACGAAATGAGCCCGGCAGACTTAATCCAGTTAGCGGCTAAGCATACCGTTGCCCGTATGTTAGAGCGGGATGATTTTAGCAAACGTTACAAAGGCGGCCAGGCCATTGCGATTCACGAATTTCTTTACCCATTGATTCAAGGTTACGATTCGGTAGCAATGAAAGCGGATGTTGAACTGGGCGGTACCGATCAGAAATTCAATTTGCTGGTTGGGCGTGAACTGCAAAAACATTATGGCCAGGAGCCACAGGTTGTTCTAACCATGCCTATTCTCGAAGGTCTTGATGGCGTGCAAAAAATGTCCAAGTCATTGAACAACTATATTGGTATCGATGAAGCCCCGGATGAAATGTTTGGCAAGATCATGTCAATTTCTGATGACTTAATGTGGCGTTACTTTGAATTATTAAGCTTCTTGCCAGAAGAAGATATTGAGAAATTTAAACAAGATATTGAAGAAGGTATTAATCCTCGGGATATTAAGTTTGTTCTCGCAGAAGAAATTGTCGCTCGCTTCCACACAACTGAAGAAGCCAGCCAGGCAAGAGAAAACTTTATTGCGCGTTTTCAAAAAGGCGCCATGCCCGATGACATTCCAGAAAAAGAAGTCACTGCTGTTGATGGTAAACTGGCGATTGCGAACCTGTTAAAGGACGCGGGGCTGGTACAAAGTACATCCGAAGCCTTTCGCATGATTAAGCAAGGTGCAGTTAAAATTGATGGTGAACGCGTGGATGATAAAGGACTGGAAGTTGAGTCTGGAACAAAAAATATCTACCAGGTGGGTAAGCGTCGCTTTGCTAATGTCTCTGTGCTCTAAATCATTTGCTTTGGGTTACCCTATTAAAGTTCATATCATTTAAAAAAATAAAGTGACTAATATAAAAAACCAGATATAAAGAACTCTGCTTTTAGGCAATGCCTGGAAATAATCAGCTAAAAAAGATAAGGCAATAATTGAATTTGGTTGTAAAACCGAGAACGGTAAAGATATTTTTTATATCCGAGATAATGGCTCTGGATTTAGTATGACGCATGCGGATAAATTATTTGAAGCGTTTAAACGTTTACACGGTGAGTCTGAATTTACCGGCACGGGGGTTGGCCTGGCGACGGTTGCCCGGGCGATACAACGCCATAACGGGAAAATATGGGCTGAGTCGGAGGTCGATAAAGGGGCTACTTTTTTCTTTCAATTGTAATTCAAATATTTTCTGTCAATGCATTTCTCATCAATAGTGCGAGCCCTACTTGCTAATTCCCCTTGCTTTTGAATGTTAAATTTTACTTAAAACCACATTAGTTGCTTTTGCTTTGTTATGGATGATAGCTTTTACACTAATTAACAATTCTACTTGGTCTATTACTACCATTTTTAAGGAAGAGGTATACAATTTTATATGACCTAGTAATTTGCACTTATATATAAGGTTTATTTAAGAATTGATTTTCATTATTAAGTCAATTCTATGCAAAGTAGTCAATGGAGTTATTCATGGATCAACGAGTCAATTCATCCACTTCTGATTTAGAATTTAAAGATGAGTCACGGGTTTTTAATAGCCGAGCTGAAAAGTTTAAATTAATTTTTAACGCCTCGCCTGACATGATTTTCATATTAAGTCATAAAGGTCTGATATTAGATGCTAATGAATCCGCCTTAACAACTTTTGAATATGAACATGATGAAGCTTTTGGTATGAGTTACGAAAAGTTATTTTCATCTGCCTCTTATGCCAGTAAAGCAAAAAAGTTATTTGAATCGGCAAAACGTGGTACTGAAATTGATTACGAGTGGGATACCGAAACTAAGTATGGAAAAAAGATTCCCGTTGAAGTTCGTTTAAGAAGTCTGAAGTTAAACGATGCGGAAAAAAACCTGCGGTTGTTCTAATCCTCAGAGATATTTCATCAAAACAAAAAGCCGATGAAGCGATTAATTCACTGGCAAGAGCAAGTAATTTGTTGGCATTTGATGATTTTTTAAAGGAAAGTGTTAAATCGTTAGCAAAACTTTATAACACGCAGTTTGCCTTTATTGGTCGCTTACATGCAGACAAAAAAAATGTAACAACATTGGCTGTATGCGCAGGCAATCAAATAGTTGATAACTTTACCTACTCTCTTGAAGGTACACCCTGTAAAGATGTTTTAGATTTAAAAGTAGAGTTAATTCCAGATAATGCCTCCGAACTCTATGCGGAGGATGAAATGTTGGTGCAAATGGGGATCCAAAGTTACTTTGGCCATCCCATGATTGCTGAAGAAACAATGATGGGCCTGGTGTCGGTAATGGATGTTGGGCCATTAGTTATTGAAGAGTGGGCTGAGCCAATTTTGGAGCTGTTTTCTAATAGGTTGGCAGTTGAAATAGAACGCTTTGAAGTTACTCAAGAACTGGAGCAACGCAAAAAAGATTTAGAATTAAAAGTAGCTGACCGTACTGAGGAAATTGAAAAACAAGCCAATATTATTAAAGAAAAAAATAATGCTTTAGAAGAAGCAAATGCGGAAATGAAAAGTTTCTGCTACTCGGTTTCACATGATTTACGGGCACCACTGAGAGGAATTAGTGGGTTTAGTGAAGTTATCTTGGAAGACTATGAAGATAAATTAGATGAACTAGGTAAAGAGTATTTGCATCGAATAAAAGACACGACCGTAAACATGTCGGAACTCATTGATGGCATGTTACAACTCTCGCGTGTCAGCCACCAAGAGCCGGTGATAGAGGAAATTAACTTATCCGTTATGGCTGAAGAGGTCCTGGTAAGCCTAGCAGGTATTGATAAATCTAGAACTGTGGATATTACAATTTCACCGGATCTTTCTTGTCAGGCAGATCGGGGTTTAGTAGTTATATTGTTACAAAACATTTTAGGTAATGCCTGGAAATACACCGCTAATGAAAATGATGCAAAGATTATAGTGTCACAAGAATTTATTGATGGAAAAAAAGTTTTTCTAATTAAAGATAATGGGGCAGGATTTGATATGAAATTTGCCGGTAAATTGTTTGAGCCATTTAAGCGTTTGCATGGTGAGGCTGAATTTACAGGTTCTGGTATCGGTTTAGCAACGGCGAAGAGTGTAGTACAAAAACACAGCGGGGATATTTGGGCTGAGTCAAAGGTGAATGAGGGCTCAACATTTTATTTTACTTTGTAAGCATGGAAACTGATTTCCTATGAATAATAATAAATCGATTTTACTGGTCGAAGATAACCCAAATGATGAAGCCCTGACTATTAGAGCCTTTAAGAAAAACAATTTGATGAACAATATTGATGTTGTTCGTGATGGTCAGGAAGCGCTCGATTATTTATTTTGTGAGGGCGATTACGCTGACAGAGATAAAAACGATAATCCGCAGGTGATTCTCCTCGATATTAATTTGCCAAAGTTAGACGGTTTAGAGGTGTTACGACAGATGCGAGCTAACGAGGGTACGTCATTAATCCCGGTAATTGTTATGACCACCTCCGATGAGCAGAGCGATTTAATCGACAGTTACAAATTGGGCGCAAATAGTTATATCCGGAAGCCGGTTGATTTAGATAATTTTATGAGCGCCATTAAAACCTTAGGCATGTATTGGCTGGTATTGAACCTGCAACCTGAATAAGAACTTTTGAGTAAATACTAATCAAAATACCTGCTAAAACCATTACTTATCTTGTTTATTAGAATTTTCTTAAATAAATAACTGTTATTTACCAATCCTCTGTTGACGCTCATTCGAAGCTGCGTATAATGCGCGCCTCTGTTACGGACGGCAGCATAAAAACACCAGTAAATTACTTTTGTTTTTTGCGGTTTACCTCTACTTGGAGCTGCGTAAAAATGCGTGCCTTCATTGAGGCAGCAGTTAAATTTAAACCTCTGTAAATATTAGAGAAAATAGTTTGAATTTAAGTGTTGACGGCTTCATTGAGATGCGTATAATGCGCGCCTCTGTTGAACGAAGTCCAACGGAAACGGGTTAAAAATAACCCCGTTAGTGAAAATTTTTCATTGACGATAAAGTAGATAATCATATAAAATTGACCGTCTACGCCTAACGAAAGTTACGGCTCGCTCTTTAACAATTTGATCAGATAATTTGTGTGGGTGCTTATGTCGAATGATGGCTTTGCCAAAAAATGTCGATGATAAGTAACCTATGTCAAAACCTATTATAGTAGTTTTAAGTTAGTAGTTTTTTTGATGCTAGATGCTTTTCATTGCGAAAAGTTTGATTACCTTAAGTAATCATAAATGATTAAACTGAAGAGTTTGATCCTGGCTCAGATTGAACGCTGGCGGCATGCCTAACACATGCAAGTCGAACGGTAACAGCAGAGCTTGCTCTGGCTGACGA
>CAMYJG010000065.1 GCA_947258695.1 uncultured Ectothiorhodospiraceae bacterium
TAAAAGCCTGCCAGAAAACTGGCAAATTATTGCTGAAAAACAATCATCAAAGAATAAACAGCTATTCATTGCTCGCATAAATTATATCGACCACGAAAAACAGCAGATAAGTTTTAGCTTACCCGAAGTGCACTGGGTGAAAATGAACGCGGTAGCAACAGCTGCATTTGATATGGCAAGCTTCGCGGTAAAACTGGCTATTGGCCTGGTCGGGGTGATGGCGCTGTGGCTGGGTTTAATGCGTATTGCAGAAAAAAGCGGATTGATTCACTATTTTGTGCGTTTAATCTACCCGGCATTACACTGGTTATTTCCAAAAATTGATAAAGATCACCCGGTGCTCGGTAGCATAAGCCTGAATATGGCAGCAAATATGTTAGGCCTTGGCAATGCAGCGACGCCAATGGGTATTAAAGCCATGCAGCAGTTACAGGAAATAAACAAAACCAAAGATCGCGCCAGCGATGAAATGTGTATGTTTCTGGCCATAAATACTTCCAGCGTACAGTTGCTGCCGCCGGTAACCTTAATCGCATTAATGGGTGTTGGCGTCAGTGAATTATTATTACCAATAATATTAGCAACCTCGGTCTCAACCATCGTCGCCATCATCAGTGTAAAAATGTATATACGGGCAGGAAAAGCATAATGCATTTGGCGCAATTGATATTACCGCTGCTGATTCTTTTTATTATAGCTTTCGGTTTAATCAAAAAGGTTGCTGTTTACGAAGAATTTGTTGAGGGCGGTAAAGAAGGTTTTACCACCGCGGTAAAAATTATTCCCTACCTGGTGGCCATGCTATTTGCGATCGCGATGTTTCGTGCCAGTGGTGCGATGGAAATTTTAATCTCGATCATCGCGCCAGTTTTTTCATTGCTAGGAATTCCAGCAGAAGTATTACCGATGGCAGTGGTTCGACCACTAACGGGCAGTGGTTCGGTTGGGGTGCTGGCAGAGCTCATACAGACGCATGGCGCTGATTCAATGATAGTTAAAATTGCGGCAACGATGTTTGGCTCAACTGAAACAACCCTATATGTGCTTGCCGTATATTTTGGTGCGGTGAATATATCAAAAACACGCTATGCATTAAAGGCGGGTTTAATAGCAGACATTGCCGGGTTTTTAGCCGCTTCTTTTATATGCCTTATATATTTTGGATAAGCAAACATCGAAGTAAGAGAGAAAGCGACTGATTAACATCTAATGATAAATAATAAAGATGTATAGATACTGCTTTAAATTAAATATTTTATATTTATTTGAGAGTTAATACAGAAAAATGATCGATGAAAAGGAATTACTGAAAGTATTGAATCACGAAATTCCAATCACTATGTCGCTTGGAATTAATGTCGAAAAAGTCTCTGAAAGCGAGGTTAGTTTATCTGCACCATTAGAGGCTAATCTAAACCATAAGCAGACGGCCTTTGGAGGCAGTTTATATTCAGTAGCTGTGCTTACAGGTTGGAGTATGGTTTATATGCTCCTTGAGAAGTACAATGTAGATTCTCATATAGTTATTCAACAAAGTGAAATTGCCTATCATTTACCCGTTAAACAGGACATTATGGCTAGCTGTGAAAAGCCTTCTGAGAAAGTTGTTAAAAAGTTTCTAAATGTATTTAAAAGAAAAGAGAAGTCTCGTCTAAGCCTGAAAGTAGAAATAAAAACGCTTGAGGGTATAGCAGTTAGTTTCACGGGTAATTATGTCATACACAGTTAAGTTAGAAATGGTAATTAAGGCCCGCGTCGATGCTGATTCTTTCATCGACAATACCGGAGGAAAATTCAGAGCTGCGCACTGAATCCTGTGTTGAAGGGAGTTCATTTTCTCGATCAAACACGTTTCTTACGTTAATAAATAATTTCATTTGTTCTGAATATTGCTTAGAAAAATTTAAATCAGTGCGAAAATAATCAGGTAGAGCATCGGGAGAGTTTGATGGTGTTTTCGCGACCCGTGTACGTTCGGTTTCTAAGTGGTTATTAATTGTCATATGCCATTTATTTTTAAATTGATAACCAATGGCCAGGTTGAAAATAAAATCAGGGAAAATTGTAAACTCGACATCGTCAGTCTGATTCTGGCTGATGATGTAGGAACCATTTGTATCGAGAGTCCAGTTTGAAAATGTTTTAAAGTAGGATACTTCAATACCGGTCGAATCGCTTTCAGATATGTTAGAGAATTTATTTAGAGTTAAAGGGTCATTGTCGTGATCAAATAAACGAATTCCGTTTTTTAATTCACTGACAAAGAAGATAGCTTCAGCTTTCCAGTTATTATGCTTTGTAATATAGATGAATTCTATAGTATCAAGCTCTTCGGGTTGAAGGTTTAAGTCACCTAATTGCTGAGGGCCGCCGTAGAGTTCGTTGCCGGTAGGTGCACGGAAAGAATTACCATACAGTGTTTTAAAGGCAGAGTTTTTATTTAAGCTATAAATATAACCAAGTCTTGGTGTGAATTGTTCACCAAAGTCACTGTAATCATCAAACCTAAAGCCGTAGCGGAAGATATGAGAAGAATTTCGTTTTTGTGTTTTTCCATCGAGTAAAAAGCTGTTAAGGGTTCTACCTTTTTCAGTAAAGAACAGTGGTGCGTTTAAAAGTTCAGCGCCTGCAGGGCTGACAACAGTGCGGTGAGCTGTTTTTACATGATTGTCTTTATAACCAAGTGCGATACTTAACTCAGTATGATCAAGAAGGTTTTCATCAGTATAAATAATATTAAACGACTCTTGATGCTCAGTGGCAAAGATATTAATTCTGTTTAAATTCGCCAGAGTTCTGGCAAAGTGATGGTCATATTCCCAGGTTGAGATATTGAATGTAAGTTCTTGTGTCTCAGAAAGCTTGTAATTGGATTCAGCTTTAACGATGCCTAAATAGGAATCGATATAGGAATTATCATCGGAGGGTACATCGGTGCCATTGTGGAAAAAACCATCATGATCATATTTATTGTAATAGAGTCCAAATTTATAAGATAAGGTGTCAGTAGGATCTGAATTAAGCTTTAAAGACGTTGTTGAAGTAGTGTAATTATAATCACGTTCTCCAATAGCGGGTGCTGGATCGAGATAACCATATTCAATGTCCTGGTCTGGTTGACCACTGGTGGCGATAGCCAGATTAGCACGCCAGTTATCACCTAATGCATAGCTGCCTTTTAAGGCGCCATCATAGTATCCATTGGAAGCGGCCCGTAGAGAGGCTTTTTGCTCATCTTTATCTGACTCATAAGCATGTAATGAGACAACGCCATGCATAGCATCTGAACCATAAAGTGCTGATCCAGGTCCGCGTATAACTTCAATACTATTTAACGTATTGAGTTGTATGTCTGGATGATCAGCCTGGGCTGATCCAATTGGATAGGTGTTTAAAGGCACGCCATCCCATAAAGTCTGAACGCCAGTCGCATTTGAGTTAGGATAACCGCGAATTACCCATTGACGTGTGCCTAAAAACGTTGGATTAATTGTTACACCCGGCATGTATGACAGTGCATCATCAAGACGTCTTGCACCACGATCCTGCCAGTAAGTGGCAGGGATGACTGTTACAGTAGAGCCAGCAGTTAAATCAGTTTCTGGGAAAAATGAAGTGGTAGTAATGGATACATTTAATAGTTCTTCGATAGAAAGAGACAGTAAATTATCAAAATGAGTTTCATTTGGCGAAGCCGTTGCACTAAGTGTAAATAAAGCCGTACTTATCGTGAATGCCACCAAGTTTTTAGTCATGTTAATATCCGCATTAAAAGTCCTGTTAATAGCAGAGTTCATTATTATTAATTTGGAAATACAGTGTATTAGACTAAAGTTTAGTATATAGAATGTCGGTGTAAACAGAACTAGTTCAAATTTGTCAGAAACATGTCCAAATAATCCATTTAAGCTATTATTAAAATCATTAAGACCTTATAAAAAGCCAAGTAATTGATTAGACGACCTACACTATTTGTTATTTCAATCATCATCAGTACATTAACATGTGCTGAAAGTGTGACAGATTTTTCAGTTAAATCAGCATTTATGATTAAGATGACATCGTTTATTGACTGGCCTAAGAGTTCTCACGTTAATGATGATGAAACTGAAAAATTCAATATCTGTATTGAACATGAGCAGCCGATAAAAAATGGCCTTAGTCAATGGGCCAAAACAGGCACACTAAAAAACAAAAGCGTCAATTTAACATACATTCAAAACCGACTACCACCAGAGGGTAGTTGCGATATGATTTTTATTAGTAGCAAATCATTCAGAAATAAATTCATTAAAAGATCTGTAAATGAGAATGTTCTTACTATTTCAGATATACCGGGTTCAGCAAAAGCAGGTGTAATCATTAACTTTATAAAAGTTGATGAAAAACTTAGATTTGAAGTTAATCTTAATAAAGCAAAAGAGAAAGGTTTTATAATAAACACAAGGCTTCTTCGTTTAGCAAAAATTGTTAAAGGAGAAGCACAATGATGGATTTATATTATAGGCTATCTCTTAAAAATAAAATCGCTTTTGTTATCATTTCGATGGTAGTTGTTTTTGCTGTTGTCGGATTTTATCTTGATTTTAAACATGAAAACGAGTTCATAAAAACTAAATTACTTGAAGAAAAAGTTCTTACCGCAAAAATTGTGGGTAGCTACGCGGCTTCTGATATTGCATTCGAGAATAAAGAATCAGCTATTGTCTCTCTTTCTTATCTGGAGACAGATGAAAGCACAATTAATGTTCATCTATTTAGTGAGAAAAAAGAACATTTTGTATCGCTTTATCCTCAAAAAGACATACCTAACTTTAGTATTGGTTTAGAGTCACATCAGCAGTTTATAGATAATGAGTTATTAGTCAGTGAGCCAATTTATGTAGATGAGAAGCTGTTTGGTTATATTCTTCTCCAGGCATCAACGGCATCTTTTGCAGAAGACTACCAGAGAAATATAAGATATTTCATTTTGCTCTTTATAGGTTTGGTTATTCTGGTAGTAATCATGGCTGGCCCAATGGCATCGCTTATTACCGCGCCTATTTCTTCTCTTGTAGAAGCGGCTAAAAAAGTCAGTCGAGACAATGACTATATCAGTACGATAACTGTAAAAAGTAAAGATGAAATAAGTGAGCTTGTTGATGCATTTAATGAAATGCTTTTTCAAATTCATCTGAGAGAAAATGAACGAGATAAAGCAAGTGAATCGTTAAAAGATAATGAGGAGCTGTTGAAGTTAATACTAAATAACATGGTTGTCGGCGTTATGAGTATTGATGAAGAAGGTGTTGTTAAGTCGTTTAATCATGCTGCAGAAAAAATATTTAAATATAAAGAGAGCGAAATAATTGAACAAAGTGCTTTGCAACTTCTGCCGAAGGAACAGAGGCTACGATTAGTTAATGAGGTTGAATTCTATAGAAATACAGGATCACTTGATATTCTGGGTGCCGGAGTGGAAATAAAGGGACTAACTAAGGATAACGATATTATTCCTCTATATGTCTCAGTTGCGGAAGTAACTAATCCAAAATCACGGATAAAAAACTTCATTATTTCGTTTGAAGATATTACCAATAAACAAATACAGGAAGAGCAGGTAAGAAGAACGCAACGCATGGATGCATTAGGTAATTTAACAGGTGGTATAGCGCATGATTATAACAATATGTTGGGCGTTATTCTCGGTTATACAGAACTACTTGCAATGAATCCTGATGTTTCTGATAAATTGTCTTCATATATAAAAGAAATTTCATATGCAGCTGAAAAAGCAAGAAAGTTAACGAGCAAGCTATTAGCCTTTACCAAGCGGTCTTCAACGGAATCAGAGGTCGTTAATGTTAATGAGTTATTAAAGAATAGCGAAAATATGATCAGGCGAACGCTGACCGTAAAAATCAGTTTAGCTTATGAGTTACAGGACGATTTATGGAATGTCTGGCTGGATGAAGGTGATCTTGAAGATGCAATTATTAACCTGTCGATTAATGCAATGCATGCGATGGAAAATGGTGGAGAATTAGTCTTTAACAGCCGCAATATTGTTTTATCTGAAATAGAAGCTCGACCGATACAGTTGCCGGCAGGTGAATACGTGATGTTACGAGTTAGCGATACGGGCTCTGGTATGGATGAGGCAACGAGAATCAGAATTTTTGAGCCATTCTTTTCTACGAAAGATGATAAAGGAACAGGCCTGGGCCTGAGCCAGGTATACGGTTTTGTAAAACGAGCGAACGGTGAAGTTAAAGTTTATTCAGAACTCGGTAAAGGTACACACTTCGATTTTTATTTCCCTCGCTATCATGCGGAACGTAGTAGTAAACAGATTGAATCAGAAAATGAAGAACTGATTCAGTATGCAGGTACAGAAAAGATTCTGGTAGTAGATGATGAGCCGGGCTTGAGAAAGCTTGCAGATGAATTACTTATGCATTTTGGTTACTTAGTGACATCTGCTGAGAGTGCTGAGCATGCATTAGAATTGCTGGAAACAGAAAAATTCGATTTGATGTTCAGCGATGTTATTATGACAGGCATGGATGGGTATCAATTAGCGGAGAAAACCAGGGCTAAGTATCCCGATATGAAGATTCAACTAGCCAGTGGTTTTAGCGATAAACATACTCATCACGAAAGTGTTCGGGATTTGCAGCAGTCAATCTTACAGAAGCCATATCGTAAAGCAGAACTTTTAAAGCGTGTTCGCGAATTACTCGATAACTAATAAATTGATTTCATTCGGTCTGAAAGTAAAGCTATTTGAGTTGTTCAGTAAATGGTTCAGCTGTTAGCGTTAGCTCTATTTCCTTTTTGTAAGTAGTAATCTTGATTGTGTATTGATCAGCGGTTTTATCGGTCTGTTCAATCACGACAAGGTCATCCATGTATTCATCTTCAGGCTGTTTTTGCAGGTTTCTTTCGCTGTAAGAAAGAATTTCCGGAAAAACAATTCGGATGTCAGGTTTCTTGGCCTTGACACTATTAACACATTCAATAAATAGCATACGCACGTCAATGTCGTAAACCATATTAAAAATATAAGGTGAATGTTCGCCAAGTAATGTGCCGGTGAGAATCATAGTTTGAGCCGGAAAGTGAAGATAGCTATATTATAGTTTAAAAGCGCGAGGCAGGCATAATGCTTAAATCGTGGCATGATTTCCGTTCAACGGTTCAAGTTTTTAGGGCTTGCATCAGGTTAAACTGCTTGCTATTAATTTAGTCTATAAATAATTCTAAGGTGGCATTCACTATGGAAGATGTTCAAAAAGCCTTTGAACTTTATCGGCAATCTGCCCGTCAGGGCAACACCATGGGGCAGATGAAATACGCCCGCGCTTACTGGGATGGCATTGGTATTGAATAAGATAAGAAACGTGGCAAGCAGTTAGTACTAGAAGTAGTGAAAAAAGGAATGCCTAAAGCTCTTAAAGTGCGTATGCTTATGGCGCGTGATGAGGATTGGCCATGGGCGGAGTTTTTCTTTGATGAGGGGTGGAATCCGTCGTAAGGTTTTATATTCTTCTTTATTAGTTTTCAATCCTTCCTACATTGCCGGTTTTCGCACCGGCGGGCGAGTTCATTTTCTTTGCTCGTACAAAGAAAACGAACCAAAAGCCAAGAAGATAGAATCATGGCACCCCGTTCACAAGCCTTTATTCAAAACGCGAATAAAGGTTCCCTCATTACTCGCTAAAAACAGGGCTGCTGCGGAACTCGCGTAAAAAACACGCTCAGACATCCTCGCAGAA
>CAMYJG010000066.1 GCA_947258695.1 uncultured Ectothiorhodospiraceae bacterium
ACAAATATTCTGCCGATGGCAACCTCGCAAGATCACAAGGCAGCACTGGATGGCGATAAGGGCCCCAACACCGGTGGCATGGGCGCTTACTCTCCCGCTCCCGTGGTGACACCTGAAATTGATGCACGGATTATGAAACAAGTGATTGAGCCGACGGTTAAAGGCATGGCCGCAGAAGGTAATCCCTATACCGGCTTCCTCTACGCCGGCCTGATGATTTCGGCTGACGGCACACCAAAAGTGATTGAATATAACTGCCGCTTTGGCGATCCAGAAACCCAACCGATTATGATGCGCCTGCAATCTGACCTGGTTGAACTGTGCAATGCCGCGTTAGGTAAAAAACTCGACCAGGCCAATATCGAATGGGACAAACGAGCAGCACTGGGTGTGGTTTTAGCCGCGAAAGGATATCCAGCGAGTTATCCCAAGGGTGATGTAATTACCGGTATCCCCGCTGCGACCGCAGACAGTAAAGTATTTCACGCCGGAACCACGGAAAAAGATGGTCAAATAGTAACCAGTGGTGGCCGTGTGTTATGCGCGGTGGGTTTAGGCAACAGCGTCAGCGAAGCGCAAAACATCGCCTACCAGGTGACCAAACAAATCCGCTGGGACGGCGTTTACTACCGAAATGATATTGGTCATCGCGCTATATCTCGCGAAAAGTCATAAACTTCGATAAAAACTTGACCAAAAAACGGGAAAAGAGCATCTTTTCCCGGTGATCCCCAGTAAGATTTATAGCCTGATTTAAAGATAAACTTCGACTTCTGGGCCTGTTTTGCATAAAATATGCGACTTTTCCGGCCGGCCATAATGCCAATAAGCAATTCCCGGTCGATGAGCGTACTTTTCTGCGCGGGCATGATAATGCCTTTTGCTATAAAACGAATTAAAAACTATTAAAAAGACTTAAGGAGCTTCCATGTCTGCTAAACATCCTGTCATCGCGGTAACGGGTTCATCTGGTGCCGGTACTACAACTGTAAAAAATGCCTTCGAGCATATTTTCTTTCGCGAAAAAATCAACCCGTTAGTGGTTGAAGGCGATAGCTTCCATAAATTTGATCGCGCTGAAATGAAAGAACAAATTGAAGTCTTTGCCAAAAAAGGTAAAAACCTCAGTCACTTTGGTCCTGAAGCGAACCACTTTGATCTTTTAGCAGATACATTTAAATCGTATGGCGAAACTGGCCAATGCAAACGTCGTTACTACTTACACAGTGATGAAGAAGCGGCTGAGCACAATGCACGTTTAAGCACTAGCCTGACTCCGGGTCAATTCACACCTTGGGAAGACATCAAAGAACAATCTGACCTTTTATTCTATGAAGGTCTGCATGGTGGTGCGGCAGATGATAAATCTGACGTGTCTAAGTTCGTTGATTTATTAGTGGGTGTAACCCCTATCGTTAACCTTGAGTGGATTCAAAAAATTCACCGTGATAACGCACAACGTGGTTACTCAGCTGAAGCAATTGTTGATACGATTTTACGTCGTATGGAAGATTACGTTAATTACATTACACCTCAGTTCTCAAAAACAGATATCAACTTCCAACGTGTTCCAACGGTTGATACATCAAATCCTTTCATCGCACGTGACATTCCTACGCCGGATGAAAGCTTAATTGTGATTCGTTTTAGAGATCCAACCGGTGTAGATTTCCCATACCTGCAAAACATGATTCAGGACTCATTCATGTCTCGTCCAAACACGATAGTTGTACCTGGCAGCAAAATGGGTTTTGCCATGGAATTAATCCTCAATCCTGTTATTCATGACCTGATTGAAGCAAAGAAAAAAGCTTAATTTTTCATTAAGTTAAAAATGAAAAAGCCGGCGCTAAAAAATAGCGCCGGCTTTTTTTTGCTTGTTATTAAGCTGGCACTAAACCGCTATCGCTTCTTTGTCCTGCTTTAGTTTCGCAATCCATTTTTTAGCGTCTGCTTCAGAATAAAAATAATTCACATCGATATCGCGGGTATCAATCTCGTCCACCACTAAACGGGTGAGTCCCATTGTTGTGCGACTCGACATCACAAAAGCCCAGGCGATGCCTTTGCGTAGTAATAAATACTGGGTAAAAAACTGACCAATACTGACCGCTTCTTTAGCATAATTCAGCTTGGTTGTTTCACTGACATGAATAATAGAATTCAACTGGGGATGATAGCTGGTGTCCAGGACCAGGGAATTTACATAATTACTGAAGTCTAATAATTTAACAGAACCGGAAATATCACAGTGCAGTAAGTTTTCCTGAGTAATAATGGAATATTTAATCACGTCTTAAACTCCTTCTTAAGCAGGTTTAATTTACCATACAAAGAAGGAAACAACAGTTTTCAGATCACAAATTTAATTATTAATATTAAACAGTAAAAATAATATTCAATTATTATTCTTTAACTAAGAACTGAGGAATTTTTTGCACGCCGCCGATCAAAACAACAACTTTAAATCCATTTTGTAATAATAAAAATGCCGCAGCCGAACTACGTCTGCCAGTACCGCAGTAACAAATATATTCTTTATTTTTATCTAACTCTTTCATGCGCATACGCAATTCATGCAACGGAATATTTAACGCGTGCTGTAAATGACTATGGTTAAATTCAGTCACATGTCGTACATCTAACCAGGTATTACCTTTCGCAACCCGCACCTGTGCTTCATCCGGGGTAACGCGATCCAGTAAGGGCTCTTTTAATAACTCGTTAAAATCTTCTTTCGCCAGCCGCATTAACTGCCCGGGGCTTGTCATGGTAATTGAAGCATTACGTTTCGAGCCCGATAACAATGCTTCCTCGCCAAAACTGGCACCGGCACCCAGTCTTGCTAACTCAACGGTGCGTGTCACTAACGCTTCACCTTCAGTAATTACGTAGTAATAATCACCCGGGCTGCCTTGCTCAATGATCACCTCATCTTCATCGGCAGAAATGGTTTCCATTCTTTGCAGTAAACTTTTTATATTTGCTGCCGGCATATTTTTAAATGCCATAATGTGGCGCATACGTCGGATCCAGTTACGACCATCTTCTGTAGATTCTTCTGCACTCGCATCTTCGCTTTGCTGGCTCACTTCGGTATCAACCGATTCATCAGTGACTTGTTCTTTTTCCTTATCAGAATCCGCAACTAATTTTTCTTTCTCAGGTTCTTCTGCTCCAGTTTCTTCTGCTGCAAGGTCTTCTTGCTCTTCAATGACCACGGTATTATCGATAACCGCTTCTTCTTGTTGTTGTTCTTCTACAATATCCTGCTCTTCTTCAATTTTTTCTTCTTCGGCAACGGCTAATTGATCCCAGGTCAACATGTAATCAAGAATGCCATTATCAACGCGCAGTACTTTTGCCAGGGTCATGGCAGTACAGGTCATTTGCCGAGGCTGGCCTTCTGCTAGTGGATGCCTGGCATCATGGGCTTTATGCGTGAGAACGGTATTTAAGCTACTATCTGAAACTGAGGTTAATTGCACATCCCCCTCAAGCAGGTAAACATTTTGATTATCAACATCACCTTCCCTGAAAACGGTGACACCGACACCTAAGGTTTCAACATCAACCAGCCCTTGTAATTCTTCCAGGCGCTCGATGGATAGTGCGGAAAGCGGCTCAAAAGCTTTGAGTTGTTCGGTCGATATTTTTTGTTTTTTTTTGCTCATATCACAATACAACCTTGAATAACTAAACTGCCATCATTGGCCTAAATATAAGAGTCTTACAATTATTGTGGCACGAAAATTGTTATTCTTTTTAACAGCTATCTTCCGCTATGTCACTGCATTTACCTTATTCTTAGGCATTTTCAAGCATAATAAAGATAGTTTGTTAATTTCATCACACCTTTGAAAATTCCAATAAAGTATTTCAGGCGAATGTCGATAGAACATACCTGAGTCTCATATAACCGCATCAAATCACAACCGGGTCAAATTTACATCACGATGTTATTGTCATCTATTATCAAGGCATTACTCAGCAACCAGGAAGTTCCCTATCGCCTGGTGGAAGCCGATAACCCGAAAAACCTCGCCCTGCCCCATGTCTCGGTTAGCTTGTTAAAAGACTCAATGGGCATTGTGATGGCCATCTATAACAACCAACACCAATTTGATTTACTCACACTCAAGACCCTGATTGAGCGTCCTGAACTGCGATTCATGAGTCTAGAAGAATTAGACGAAACCCTGGTTTCTATTAAAAATTATGAATTTAAGCCATTTAGCCAGGGTGGCCGTGAAAAAACACACTATAATGGTGAGATACAGCTCATTATAGATGAACCAATGAGTAGCCTCTCTAAGGTATTAATGGTGGCTGATAATCCCGCTGAACATATCCAGGTAGATATATGGGATATGCAGTTAATGATAGAAAATGCGCTGATTGGTGGTATATTTTCACACGAAAATGAAAGAACCATTGATCATCTACCGGTCATGCCTTCTATTGCCGCAAATTTACTCGAGTTACAGGCTAACCCGGATGCCACGGTTGAAGACATGGCGCGTATTATTTCCCATGATCCTGCTTTAACCGCGCTTATTTTACGCTATGCCAATTCCGCGTTATTTGGTTTCAGTGGCCAGGTTGCTAACCTCGATGATGCGATCTTCAGGGTATTGGGGTACGAGACGGTGCTCTATATGTCACTTGGTGCAGCACTGGGTCGTGCTTTCAAACTGCCACAAAACGGGCGCCTCAGTATGAACACCTTCTGGAAAGAAGCGACCTACCGCGCAGCATTATGTCAGCAACTCGCATCACGAATGCCAGCTCAATCCCGTCCTTCAGCTTCAATCGCCTATATTACCGGCCTTTTGCATAATATCGGTATCGTGATTATGGGCAACCTGTTTCAGACAGAATTTGACTGGCTTAATAAAATGCTCACCAGCAGGCCACAACAATCATTAACCACCACCGAGAAAAATTTATTTGGCTGCACGCACTCCACTATCGGCCAACACTTGATGCAGTACTGGAATATGCCAGAGGAAATAACCGCCGTGGTTGGCGAGCACCATACAGACAATTACCAAGGTAACCAGGCTAGTTATGTCTGGTTAGCGCAACTTGCCGGGCAGGCATTATTTGCCCATGATTTATCTGATTCGGAAAATGAATTTATTTCTGAAGAATTATGTCAGCAGTTAGGACTGACGGAAGCGGATGTTGAAGATGCCCTGGCTACCATTATGGGAGAAAACTCGGCACTCGATGCAATGGCTGATACCCTCTGTGCCTGATACTTACTCTTAAAAAAACTAAACGCGTAAACCACCCAGCCGTTTCATGACATGGTTTTTATACCAGTATATTCCAGCGAAAAAACTCGCCACAATTAAAACTACGGCTTCTATAATCCAGAACCAGGATGATTCTTTGTACTCGGTAGCGATGACCTTAGCCCGCTCTTTAGACCACTCCCGCCGCTCTGCTTTAAGCTCGTTCACTTTTTCATTTAAAGCAATGTTGGCTTTTTCAAGCACCGCTGTTGTCTCGTTACCCTGGGAAAGCTCTTTTTTTAGCTTGTCATATTTTGCTTGCAAGGTATTAAGTTGAATAATGGCAGGGGCTTTTTTGGTAACGTATATATCTTTTATCCAGCCTGAAACACCTTTGTCTGTTGTGATTTTTACATAACCTTCTGTTTTTTCATGCACTTCAAGTCTCATGCCTGTAAAAACCACACTGATCGGCGGCACACTACCAATTGGTTCAGGCCTGACACCCACCCGTAACTTATCACTAATGTAAACAAACTCCGCCGCGTTTACCGCAAAAGAGCAACTGAAAACCAGTAAACCAACTATTAAAGATCGTAAACGCCCAGAAATATCGTAATTAAAAACTGTATGTTTATTTTTTTGTCGTTTCATATTCAAACAAATCAAGCTAATAAAATTATTCTTGCAGTAAAATTATCGGTATATTTTTATTATTCTTTAATTTCAATAGCATATAAATCTTAGACTAACGACAATAATTCATAAATAATACCCCTATAAACTGCAGACATAGTATATATGTACTTTATTTATCACAAAAAACAATACCATCATCAATTTCTATATTAACCGCTTTTAATTTTGAGCCAACACAGGGGCCCCTGACACAAACCCCGCTTTCAGGCTCAAACAAAGCACCGTGCAAACTGCACTGTAAAAATAAACCGTCAAAACTAAAGAATTGCTCTGCTTGCCAGTTAAGGTTAACCCCAGTATGTGGGCAACTATTTTCATAGGCATAACAGTGCTGCTTGAAATAAATGAGAAAAGCATCCTGATTTTGTTCATTTTTCTCCACGCTAAATTCTTTGCCTGACAACTCTGCAAGCTCACTCAAATCGCAAATTTTTTGTCGCATCAGGACCAACCTGTAAGATTCAGGTTACAAGTAAAAAATAATAAAAACATTTCATAAAAATTGTTTTTTGTTGATAAATACATGTATAGTAGCGTCAAAGCTTCCAAATTGTATACGAAGCATACTGAATATTTAATAAAAAAACGTAATAGTATCCAATTTAATTAACTCTAACTTAACTCTTATTAGGAGCAACCATGGCCGCGAAGAAAAAAGCCAAGAAAAAAGCAGCAAAGAAAAAAACTGCAAAGAAATCAGCAGCACCTGCTAAAAAAGTCAAAGCAATCAAAGAGCCTATGACTAAATCAGCGCTGTACACTGAACTTGCTGACCGCACAGAACTGAAGAAAAAAGACATTGTTTCAGTATTCGAAAACTTATCTGAAATCATCAATGGCCACGTTCGTAAAAATGGTGCAGGCGTATTCACCATGCCTGGTTTAATGAAGGTTAAAGTTGTTCGTAAACCTGCAACTAAAGCTCGTCCAGGCATTAACCCGTTCACGGGCGAAGAAACTATCTTCAAAGCGAAACCTGCACGTAATGTTGTTAAGGTTATGCCTTTAAAAGCATTGAAAGATATGGCTCTGTAATTCTTTTTTGAATAAAGAGCATTAAAAAAGGGGCAGAAATGCCCCTTTTTTATTTCAGCGTCAAAAAAAGCTAAAATACTTTTAAAAACTAATGTTAATACCGAAGTAAGAACCTTTATCGATAACCACAGTGGCTGCATTCTCAATGTCAGCATCTATACGTTGATAACCCAATGCTACCCTGGCTTGTGGTGTAATTTGAAAATTCACATAACCACCATACTCGGTTAAACCTTCCGCATCAGAAAAAGACACCACGCTCGGCGCAGCATAATAAAATAAGCCCACACCAAATCCACCCCACGTTTCTGGAGATAGTAACAGGTCGCCACCAATTGCAACTGCGCCAACAGTATTATTTGCTAAACTTGCATAGTAAGCACGGGCACCAATAGAGACGATAAGAGGAACCGATACGCTTTCGCCCCGGACTAATAAACCAAGGTTAACCATGGTGTCATCATTTTCGTTATATAAAAAACCCGCTTCGAGTTCAAGACGACCAAAGTCCTGACCAAAGGCTTCTGTTAAATACATAAACCGTGCAGTGTCATCACTTAACTGAATATTTAATTCTTCCGAAGTAGCCGCACTACTCATTAACAGTGCAGATACTAATAAAATAATTCGTGAGTACATGAATTTTTCCTCTAAAATCAATTAAGTGAAACTAAATTATAATGCCATTATGGTCTATTTTATGCGAAAGCCGTGCCAAGGTATAGAGAGCATACAAGTCCATTATACTTAACCTAGCAATGTCATTATATTTCGAATTTCCTTTTCTGCCTCAAATAACACTTCCAGGCTGGCATCGGGTCCGAGTTTGCTAAGGCCCAGTTTAAGAAATGCTGGGGTAGATAATAATGATGGTAAATCGGCTGACTTTTCAGTTCCAAAATAACTATGTATCTGGGCAACGATCACCACGTCAACATAATCAGCTTCTGGCGCACCCTCACGTAACCAGTTTTCGGCTTCAGCTGAAACCTCGCTTAACGCCTTATCAAAATTCCATTGCTGTAAAATTTGTTGTCCCAATGTTGAGCGGAACTGCTGGATAACAAAATTCAGTTTTTCTTCTGACTCAAAAACATCGGGAAAATCGGCCGCATAATGCAGTACCGGCAAGACCCCGATGTCATGTAACAAACCCGCTAATAACGCGGTATCTTCATGTAAATTTGGTGTAATTTTAGCGATGGTTGAAGCAATCGCGGCGACATGGCAACTATGCTGCCATAGCTTCTGCAACTTATCCCGAAGTAGCTTGTTTTCAGCATTAAATACATTATTTAACACTAAGCAGGTGACCAGGTCTCGCGTGGTGGTCAGACCCAACCGGTTAACGGCCATTAAACAATTTTCTACCGGTTGTGGACTGCGATACAAAGGGGAGTTTGCTATCTGAACTAAACGTGCCGTTAGCGATGGATCCAGTTGAATCATTTTCACCACGTTTCCGAGGTTCACATCATCATCGTTCACGGCCTGGCGAACTCGGACAACAACTTCAGGTAAGGAAGGAAGAATTAAACTGCCAGATTCGTGCTCAGTTTTTATTTTTGAAATTAATGCCTGGCAGGAATCCATTTTTTTCCTTTTGAGATATTCAGGTTTACTTTTTCTAATTGAGCCTGCACAACAGTATAGAAGCAAGCTTTAGTTTAGCCATTTAAACCTTTTTCAATAACCTCTTCAATATTTTTTACCAGGCGCTGAAGTTGCTCTGGTGAATCTGGCATACCTGACCCCGAGATATTTTCCCGGCGGTTATGCGCAACCAGGTCAATCCTTTCACCCACTTCGGGTTGTTGTTGAATAAACTCCAGCATTGCAGCGCGCTCTATGCGCAACATATCAACCCGGTTCATGGCTGACACGGTAGCAGCGCGAGGAGCACCGGTTAACACGGACCACTCACCAAAGTAATCCCCCGAATGCATCAAGGCAATATTGATGGTGCTATCACCTAAATCATGCGAGACCCGCGCAGTGCCACTGATAATGATATAAAAGTAGTCACCTGTTTCTCCTTCACTGACAATAATGCCGCCCTCGGGAATACTGGCAATCGATGAAGCATCAATTAATGGCTGCAAGGTTTTTTTATCAAGATGACGAAACAAGTCAACACTACGTAAGGCGGTTTCACTTAAGCGGGATTTATAACGCTCAAGTATGGCACTGTATAATGCTGAGCGACCGGTGATGACTTTTTCAAATACGTCACCCTGAATAATCAACAAAACAGTCGGCTTGGTAACGGTAACATTTGAAATACGTGGTGAATCAAATAAGGCCGATATTTCACCAAACACTTCTCCCCGCTTTAAATGTGTCAATACAACCCGGTTATCATCCGTGCCTTCACTGATTTCTACTTCACCCATTACAATAATAAAAACACGCCGATCGTTTTCACCCTGCTTACACAGCACTTCTCCGATAACCGCTGAATGCACAGTGCCATGGTCAATCAGTTTTTGTTTCTCTTCTGGCGTTAACAGGTCGCCAAACGCAGTCTGGTTGTCGATGGCTTTTTCAATTACGTCGTAAATTTTCTCATTTTTTTTCATACGCTGTTTTCCTGAGATGGGGGTTTCACAGTGTACGTTTTTTGCAAAAAAATAAAGTAGTTACAAATCACAAAATTATTGAATAATTTTAAAAATATGGCACTGCAAAAAACATAAAATTTATATCATAATGAAGCTCTACTTTACCAACAAAAGAAGCATAATCACTCATGTTAAAAAAATCCCTTTTTCTATTATTGTTAATTCATTCAAGCCTTGCTGTTTCAGCATCTTCTTTTCTGGTCGATATTAACTGGCTGGAAAAAAACTTAAACTCATCATCCATTCGCCTGATCGATATGTCTGATGATACCCAGTACCAACGTTTTCATATTCCAGGTGCCACACATTTACCCTATGGGGCAATTAATGTCCGTACAAAAAAAGGCGTCAGTTTTAGCGCCGGCAAAGATCGTCTTGTTAAGATTTTAGGTTTACTCGGTATCGAAGCAAAGCACCACGTTGTTATTTATGATGACATGGGTGGATTACATGCAGGCCGCCTGTTCTGGGAACTGGAAAAACTCGGGCATAAAAAAATCTCTATCGTAGATGGCGGTTTAGTTAAATGGATTCTGGCCGGCAAAAAAGTCACTGCAAAGCCACACAAGGTTAAAGCGGTGCAATACAAAGCAGCCAACATTGCCGGACGCAATAATGTAGTAACGCTCAATGAAGTATTAAATACTCAGTTTAATGATAAAAATGTTTTACTCGATGTGCGTAGCAAAGATGAATATCTTGGTCACCCACGTTACCCAAGAAGCGGGCATATTCCGAATGCAAAGTGGTTAGAGTGGTCACAGGCGGTTAATTTTGAAAACGCATTTAAACTAAAAAACACGACAACTCTCAACAAACAATTAAAAGCCATTGGTGTTAGTAAAAAAGACACACCGATCACTTTATATTGTCAGTCGGCACACCGCGCCTCGCAAACCTATTTCACCTTACGTCAGTTAGGCTTTAACCAGGTGAAAATTTTTGATGGTTCAATGGCAGAATACAGTAAAGTGAAAACGGCACCATTAAAGAAAGGTTTAGCCCCTTAAGAAACAGGCAAAAAAAAACCTTCCTCAGTGCTCAACGGGGGAAGGTTCACGCCAAGAGTGCATGAAAAAAAACAGTAAATACTGCCTGGAATACGACGAGACATACTGAACACATTTAGAGAACACTATAAATCTAGTTGTCCACAATTCGTCTTTCAAGTATTTCGGCAAAATATCTGGTAAATCTACTAATCTGGCTCCTCACATTTTTTACAATTTAAGCTCGTCCCCAGGTATTGCGCTCGTCCTGCTTCACTCTCAACCCAGGGCCGGTTAAACCAGGGGGGATTATGGCGAACATGACATGTGTGGCCACAACTCAACACCGCCATCCAGTCACCTTCTTCATCTTTATCAAAACCGACTATGCTCTGCTCCACGTTCTGATCCAAGTTCTAATCACGAAAGTTGTCGAATTGCAGCGGCATATCAAGTTCAGCCTCTTTTAAGCTGGCAATCGTTTTTTGCAGATCATCCCTTTTTTTACCTGTTACGCGCACTTTTTCACCCTGTATCGCGGACTGGACTTTTAGCTTTTTTTCTTTGATCAGCTTTACAATTTTTCGCGCAGTATCTTTATCCAAACCCTGTTTAATAATGACTTTTTGCTTAACCTGTTTGCCCAGTTTGGTCAGCTCTTGCACCTCTAAACAGGCGATATCGATGCCCCGACGGTGCAGCTTATTTTGTAATATATCCAACATTTGTTGCAGCTGTATTTCTGCATCCGCCGTCATCGTGACCGTGTCGTCCGTCCGCTCAAATGTCGCTTCAACGCCCCTGAAATCAAAGCGCGTCCCGAGCTCCCTTTTCGCCTGGTCCAGCGCATTGGTTACTTCATGAAAATCGACTTCTGAAACCACGTCAAATGATGGCATGGCGGCTCCTTATAAACATTGTTGAGGTCATTATGCTGCCTGTAACCGCTTTTACTGACAGGCACGAAATATGCTTAGTCATTATTATCTCAGAACTTAATCATGGGAAACAACAGAACCGATCCATCTCACAGATCGAAAAATAACGCCCTGAAAATAATATAAGGGCAGGAAATGAGGTGCAGTTCAAAGTTTATTTGAATTCAACTAGCTATATTGTGGTTACTCAAGCAGGTATTTATTATGAAAACGACACTAAAAATTGTATTCGCATTACTCGCAGCTCACAGCCTCTCAGGCTGTAATACATTACAGACGAATGATGT
>CAMYJG010000067.1 GCA_947258695.1 uncultured Ectothiorhodospiraceae bacterium
TGAATTAGGCACAACCACAGAACCATTGTCAATTGATGCAAGAGCATACACATTGCGACTCGACGTTGACGTATTACCAGTATTATCAGTCACCGTTAATTCTGTTACATATGTTCCTGCTTGAGTATATGTATGAGAGACAGTAGAACCCATTGCTGTGCTGCCATCACCAAAATCCCAGTTGTAACTAGTGATCCAGGTAGCTTGTTCGGCCGAAAAAGTTACATTTAATGATACAACTCCACTCGTTGGATTTATTGAATAGGTGGCTGTAGGCTCTGGTGTTGGCTCCGGTGTTGGCTCCGGTGTTGGCTCCGGTGTTGGCTCCGGTGTTGGCTCCGGTGTTGGCTCCGGTGTTGGTTCCGGTGTTGGCTCCGGTGTTGGTTCCGGTGTTGGCTCCGGTGTTGGTTCCGGTTTTGGTTTCGGTGTTGGTTCCGGGGTTGGTTCCGGTGTTGGCTCCGGTGTTGGCTCCGGTGTTGGTTCCGGTGTTGGCTCCGGTGTTGGTTCCGGTTTTGGTTTCGGTGCTGGCTCAGGAGTTGGAGCTGGAGTTGGTAAAGGATTTTGATTAGACGATGTATCAGTGTTAGAATTAGAAGCAACCCCACCAAGATCAGTATTTGTGCCTCCGCCACATGCAGATATAAGCGTGAATGCGCACAGATACATAATTACAAAACTAAATCTATTTCTATTCAACATATTCTAATTCCTATTTGACTTTTACACATCGTTTTAAATCCAAATTAACCATTAAGCTAATACATTAACTGAAACTGTCATAAATCTTTGTGTAATGCATCACTAGTTAAAAAGTCAGTAAACTGAATCTTTAAAACACTGAACCAGTTCAAAATGAATATGTGAAATCAATCACACTCACCAATAGTTATTATTACGTTTAATTGTCTTAATTAAGGGATTTAAAAAATCAATGGACACTTCACACTAGTACATTAGTTAAGGTACTTAATGAGCTCTGCGTAATACATCACTGGCGTTAATGATCTTTAACTGGAGTATTAAAATACTTAACTGGTTCAAAGTGAATATGTGAAAACCATCACGTTCGGCAAGAACGGTTGTTAAATCTGACATCTAAAATAGTGGATTTTAAACTTAGCGTTATTGATTAAATTTGAATGGATAGAGTGTTTTTTGTACACATAAATGATTTATTTATTTTTTAATCATTATTGTATCAATACGGTGAACCGGCATAATACTGCATAATATGTATGGTATATATTGTTGCGCGGGAATATTTGTTTAATGCCTTAGCAAAGCAATTAACCTTATTACACAATAACGTAATAGAAAGTTAGAATGCATTAAAAATAAAGATGGGCTCTCTAGTGATGTTCGTGAAAAGCGATTGGCATAATCGAAAAAATAGTTATAACTAGAATTATTATAATAACATGCACTATGGTAATCCCATGTGAGGCGGTACCTTCGTCATATTGATGAGCGTTTTTATTTTTTCGTGACAGCCTCAATCTAAGCGCATCGATTGTTATGCCCGTCTCAGGAGCAGTTTAGCCACCGTTGGTTATGTAAAGATGCTTAATTTTAATATCACCTCTGATGATCCCAGCCACATCAAAGACAATAATACGAGGACCTTTTTCTTCACAAGTAGACTGGAGACTTCCGGGTCTATTTACAATAAGATTCGTTACTTTTACAGCTTTACCATTTCGACCACCTATAGAACTGACCCATATCATTCAGCAGATGGAAAACCAGGTAATTGCCCAGCAGTTACAGAAACAGCGCTGAGAGCGAAAACTAATATAGTTAATAATATTTTATTTTCATTGGGAGCTAAACATTGCAAGGTTTAAGTTTGTAAAAACATGCGACTGAATATTAGATTAGTTAGGTACCACCCACCGTCTTCAAAACACTAATTTTAGATATCCTATTACTTACGGACATATCCTCGGGATGATAACAAAAACTAGAAATTATATTTCGGAAAAGGTACACCACATGAACGTAAGTAACCTATTCTATAGTTATATATTATTGCGTATAAGAAATAACAATAACCAGAATACTCATTTCGGAGCAAGCACTTAACTATTGGGAATCATCAAATCCGGCTCTACCTCATCTCGACATACTCCTCTATCTCTAACACAATTAATAACAAAACACCGAAAAGTATTAAAGAAGATCGCCAAGAAAATTATTCATCAAATCCATCGGCTCTGCATCAGAATTTGAGATAATAAAGGGCGGTTGTTCCGCCCTTTTTAATTAAAATAACGTGTATATAAATGGTGCTACAGCTGAACCTTGTGTTAATACGATTAGCGCGCCCAACAATAACAATACAACTATGATTGGCGCCAACCAGAATTTTTTTCTGACTCGCATAAATCCCCATAAATCTTTAATCAATTCCAGCATTAATATGGCCTCCCCATATGCTCGCGAGATTCGTGTTTATTACTTAGTACTCTGTAACTTTTAATATTTTCAATATATTTTCTACTCATTGGATCTTTACCCATCAATTTTAATATTAAAGCGAAGGGAGTAAAAACCACGTAAAATACTATTCCGAGAATTATTCTGGTGTTTATCCATCCTAAGACTAAACCAAAACGCATCCAAACATGATAAATCGGGTTTAGCGCAACAGGAATAACAATGGCAAGAGCCCAAAGCGCCCCAGCTAGATACCAGGGCCACAATGGCCATTTAATACCAAACAACCATGGTAACAATAGGCCAAAAAGTACAACAACAATTGCCCCAGTTATAAACCCGAATTTACGTAATCCTTGTTTATCTAATTTTCCAATTTCATCCATCATAACTATTAATCCAAATCAAACTCGTCCATCCATGAGTCATTTTTTTCCCACTTAGGTTGTTCTTCTTTCTTCAATAGATAATTTTCCAATACCAGGCAATCCATCTCTGTTCGCATAAAACAGCGATAAGCATCTTCAGGACTTTCAACAATCGGTTCTCCACGGACATTAAATGAGGTATTGACTAAGACTGGGCATCCAGTTCGTTTATCAAATTCAGTTAACAAACTGTAGAATCCTGGATTCGTATCCTTATGGATGGTTTGCAATCGGGCCGAATAATCCACATGTGTTATGGCAGGTAAATTAGATCTAGGTACATTTAACTTTTCGATACCAAAAAGCTTCTGTTGTTCTTCAGTCATGGGTATTCTATGCTCTTCTTTAATAGGTGCAACTATCAGCATATAAGGACTCTTATGACTTTGGTCAATCTGGAAATAGTCACTAACACGCTCAGTAAGAATAGCTGGCGCAAATGGGCGAAACGATTCCCTATATTTGATTTTTAGGTTCATAACAGATTGCATTTTCTGGCTTCGAGGATCACCAATGATTGATCGTCCGCCCAATGCTCTTGGCCCAAATTCCATACGTCCACGAAACCATCCAGCAACATTTTCGTCAGCAAGTATGTCAGCCAATCGTTCCGATAAATCATTGTCTTCAAGACATTCGTATTTCGCACCGACAGAATCCAGATACTCTTTTATTTTATCATTTGAATATTCAGATCCAAGATAGGAACCTTTCATCATATCTTTACCGTTGCCTTTAATTGACCGTGGCTTGTCATTGAATTGATACCATACAGCTAAAGCCGCGCCCAGAGCACCACCCGCATCACCAGCCGCGGGTTGAATCCAAATATCCTTAAATGGCCCTTCACGCAGGATACGTCCATTTGCGACACAATTGAGTGCAACGCCACCTGCCATACACAAATAATCTGTTTTATGTTCTTTCTGGATTGTTTTTGCCAAACGCAAGACAACATCTTCAGTTACGACCTGGATAGATCGAGCAATATCCATTTCACGTTGAGTAACTTCTGATTCAGCCGTACGTGGTGGACCACCAAACAACCTGTCAAATTTTCTATTTGTCATCGTTAGGCCGGTTGCATAGTTAAAATAGCTCATATCCAACCGGAATGTTCCATCTTCTTTTAAATCTAATAAATGGTCATAAATTAGATCTACATACTTTGGTTCGCCATAAGGCGCTAAACCCATAAGTTTGTACTCACCAGAATTAACCCTGAAACCGGTATAGTAAGTAAACGCTGAATACAACAAACCAAGCGAATGCGGGAAATCAATCTCCCATTCTGCGGTCAGTTTATTTCCATCACCCAACCAAACCGAAGTCGTCGCCCATTCACCCACACCATCAAGACACAAGACACTGGCTTTTTCATATGGACTTGGGAAAAATGCTGAAGCCGCATGTGATTGGTGATGCTCGGCAAATAACAAAGGAGGTAAATCTGGTACCTTGCAGCCACCTATTGCCGCGAGTTCTTTTTTTAGTGTTGTCTTCAGGAATAATTTTTCTTTTAACCAAACAGGCATTGCCGCCAGAAAGGAACGAAAGCCATTTGGAGCGTATGCAAGATATGTTTCCAGTAGTCGTTCAAATTTAACCAGCGGCTTGTCATAGAACACGATGGAATCAATATCATTAATTGTTACGCCAGACTCAGCAAGACAATGTTTGACCGCATTTACAGGAAAACGAGCGTCATGTTTCTTGCGAGAAAATCGCTCTTCCTGAACGGCGGCTATTATTTCTCCATCAGAGATTAGTGCAGCCGCACTATCATGATAATATGCTGATATGCCAAGTATATACATTTAAATAATTGCTTAATAATATGAGTTAATTCGACCGTCATTCATTATACCGTAATACCCGAGAAAATTCATACACACAATCTATAAATGCTAGAAATATGCACTAAATATCAGACAGAGGGTGATCGGATATAATCGATCAAGTAAATCTTAATGAGCGCAAGATCAACTGATTTTATATCAAATCCGAATCCAGGAAATCATATTTTAGCTCGTTGAACATTTCTGACATCAAGTGATTCAGCTCATGCTAGAGTTTAATAAGTAAATAACTTTAAGTTGTCGACGATTTTCTAGCAACGACGACCATTTTATTCTGAAGGAACGGTAAGCGCTTCATTAAGGTAAATAATATTTTATATGCTATTTTTTTTACGCCCTTTATCCCAACAAATAATTTCCGTTTTAAATAAGCCTTCTCATACATTGAGCGATCTTTGTAAAAGTGTATTTCATCAAAGCCGCAGCGCTCGAGAAGTTTTCGCATAGCAGCCTCGGTAAAATAATACCGGTGTGTTCGATAATACATGTTTTTACGTAGGTCGAATGACCCACTTATCCTGCTCAATATTCGAACAATTTTACGAATAAACGCACCTTCATGAGGTGTTTCAAGGATTAAATAACCATGCTCAGCCAGGTGTTTAGCACATGTAGTAACTAATTCTTCAGGATCGGGAACATGCTCAATCACATCCCATAATGTTAAAACTCCAAAATCACGAGGCAAGTCATCATCAGGACGAAGCAAGTCATGTACAACATTAATTGAATAGGTCTCTTTCGATAAATTAAGACCAATCTCATCAGGCTCTACACCCATTGCCTTATAGCCTAGCTCATTAGCAGTATTTACACATATTCCAGCTCCACTACCAACGTCAAGTAAATTTTTATTCGGTAAATTTTGAATTTTATTAAAATAGTTTAAATATTTGTTTTTAAGTTCTTTGACGACAGTTGGATGTGTATATATCTTTTTATTAACATCATCCCAATATGTATCAAACTCTTCATCATCATCAGGAAGATCTAAAAAACTTAAGCCACATTCATTACACGTACAGAGTGGGAATTTACGTGAAGCAAGAAAGTTTGTAGTAGTAATATTTACACTTCCACATGCCATGCAAAGATTACTATTTGACATATCCATCCCCTATTAATATTTTATTAATCAATTGTATTTGTGATAAAAAAACAAATTTAAATAACGAAATAGAACTAATTTCTTCCATTTCTTGGTATTGTTAGTGTAGTTATTACTTTTTTCTGTGATTGACATAGGACAAAACACTTGCAATATAACTGCAATACGATCAACATTCACTATCAATAAATAGAACTATGATAATTGGGACAAGCAGTAGCGGTCAACTTTTTCTGAGTACTTTGTATGTCTTTTTTTCACCGATTTCATGCAACTCAGTTTTTGGTAGTGTGAAACCAGCGTCTTGAATTCACAAGTTATCAAGCAAATTAATTATTCTGAATACTTGGGTAGATCATTTTCCGACATAGCCATTGCAAAATCATCCAGATATATCCAGGAATCAAAAAGAGCATCCTTACCACCACCCGGAATCGTGGTGGGCATACTAAAAACGCGATGACCACCCACTTCTGAAGTGGGTATTTTCCAGGAAAAATATGGTGTAACACCACTAATCCATTCGACGACCTTGATCCAATCTCCTCCTTTTGGCTTAAGCCAGGCCTCAAAGGTACCATCTATGGATGAGGTGTCATAATGAATTTTTACCAGTGTCCAGCGATTAACAGCTATGTAGTCATTTATATTACTTTGGCCTATTTTACTTGCATCCCACGAGTCAGCTCTAGAATATTTAATGTTCCCGATCATATTATCTTTGGAAAATAAATACATACCTTTGGTAGATGGCTTCCCAAGGTAATTATTGTGGGGCTGATGACTGTAACTTCCTGTCTCTAATAACCATTTGTTTGTGTGGCAAGGATAAGTTCCGTTACATGGATAGATAAATTTATTTCGACCGTTAAATTTACTTAACTGATCACCGTAATAATTTGGATAAATCCAGAATTGAAACCAGACATTACCAGGGATGGTATTCTTCGGCGCGCTAATGTCACCATAAGTTAATTGGAAAGAGGTCTGAAATCCATAGGTTGATGGTAGCGCTTCAATTGCTAATACTCTTTTCGAATTGCGGCCCGGGAAATTTCCCGAATAACCTGGAATCTGATCAACCGTATATAGAAATCCATTAGCTCCACCGCCATTGGTTTGCAATGTCTTGGCATTCCACCAACCACCTTTAGTTTTAAATAATGTAACCGCATCAGGATCATTCTTTCCAACGACATAATTAAAGTCATCAAAAAAGATAAGCTGGCTTTTTGAAGATAGTTCTTTTTTTGTTGGATTTTTTTGTTTATCTGTACTTGCTTTTTCTTCAGCATAAGCAAATATGATGCCTTTATTAGCAAAAGTTGTAAATAACAACGTTGTTACGACGACCACACTTATAATACGAATAATCATAATGGCTAGTTACCATTCTCATTAGTCAATATTTAGAGAACCATTTAACATAATTCCCCTTTTGACTCTCCATTTTGAGTTCAAAGTATACGCTGACAGATTAGTATTTACAAAGGAAAAGCCCGGTTATAATGAACCGGGCTTGACATGATTTATGTTATTCAAAATAACGGTTAATA
>CAMYJG010000068.1 GCA_947258695.1 uncultured Ectothiorhodospiraceae bacterium
CTGCATCACTATAAACCCGAATCTACGATTGTTTTTTGCAACAGAAAACAACAAGCTCAAGAATTAGCAGATGCACTGTGGCAAGAAGGCTTTCATGCGCTTGCTATACATGGAGACCTGGAACAAAAAGACCGCGACCAGGTTTTAGTACAGTTTGCTAATAAAAGCAGTTCGATTCTCATAGCAACCGATGTTGCTGCCAGGGGTATTGACGTTAAAGATCTGCAAGCGGTTGTTAATTTTGAGTTATCCCCAGACCCAGAAATACATGTACATCGCATTGGCCGTACCGGACGTGCAGGAAAAGAAGGTTTAGCTTTTAGTTTATTTATCGCTTCAGAGGCCCATAAAGTTAACCGAATTGAAGAATACCTGCAAACAACACTTACTATTGCCAACAAAAGTGGATTAAAAATGCGGGAGAATTTCAAACTCAGCCCACCGATGGTGACGTTATGTATAAATGGTGGCCGAAAAAATAAAGTCCGTGCAGGTGATATATTAGGTGCATTAACTAAAAATACCGCTTTACCCGGTAAACAAATTGGCAAGATTGATATATTTGATACTTTTTCATATGTTGCCGTTGAACGCCCTATCGCTAAACAGGCTTTAAAAGTTCTATCCGAAGGTAAAATTAAAGGACGTAAATTCAAAATCAGGAAAATCACTTAAAAAACAAAAAAAATCTTTCTTAGCTCTTACTTTAAAGGCAAATCAAAGTAAAATGTTGTCCCCACCCCTTCATTCGAACTGAAATCAATACGTCCTCTATGTTTTTCTATAATCGCTTTAGAAATACTTAATCCTAAACCTGTGCCCCCCTTCTTGCGCGTATCTGAAGAATCCTGTTGAGAAAATTTTTCGAAGACCTTGGAGTGAAAATCTTTTGGTATACCCAAGCCATGATCGGTTACACTTATTCTCACTACATCATTACTTTGTAAATCAGTTGATATCTCTACGACTCCGTTCTCAGAAGAAAACTTGGCCGCATTAGAAAGCAAATTAGCCATTACCTGCATTAAACGGGATTTATCCGCACATAGTTCTATATCATTATCAATTTTCTTTAGAACAAATTTAACACCATACTGCTTAGCATAAGCATCGTTCTCTTCTACGGCCCGATTAAGAAACGGAATGATATTAAAAGTCTCAAATTCCATTTCTAATTGTCCAGACTCGATTTTTTGCATATCGAGAATATCATTAATCAAAAATAATAATCGCTCTGTATTATTATTTGCCAGCTCAAGCATCTCTTTCGCTTCTTTTGGCAAGACACCAACTGCTCCGCCAGTTATTAGCCCCAATGAACCACGAATTGATGTGAGCGGCGTTCTAAGCTCATGACTTACCGTTGAAACAAATTCATTTTTCATTTTATCAATACGTTTCCTATCTGTAACATCTCTCGCAAGAACTGAAAGAAGAGGTTTATTTTTTATTACAACTAAACCAAGACTCGCTTCTACTGGAAATGTTGTACCATCTTTACGACGGTGCATAGCTTCAACACGAATATTTTCGCCCGCTTTTAAATCAGACCATGCATTCATGTATTTTTCTTTTTCGGTCAGTTCAAAAATATCTTCTACCGACATAGTAAGTAACTCGTTTTTACTATAGCCTAGACTCTGACATGCCTGGTTGTTAACGTTAATGAAACTTCCGTTTAAATCATGTAGAAAAAAAGCATCTGTTGCCGTTTCTAATAATGTTTCGTAACGATGTTCACTTTCATTCAAAGATTGTAGTTGTTGAATATTTTCAATACGCATGGATATATTTTGAATATTCGTATTAAATGTTTGTTTAGCAGCCTGAATCAAAACTAAAAAATATAGTAAAATCATCGAACCCATTGCTACACTTAGTTCATTTTCACTATAAAAAAATCTAATCAACAAAGGAATTAAGGTAATACAAAGAAAGCTATAAACCGCTACTTTTAAATATGATAAACTTATTATTGAGCCAGCGGCCATTCCCCCAATTACAAAAGCGAGAAAAACCTGACGTGGCAAGTCATCTTTTGGAAATAACCAAATTGAAGCGGTACCCCACAATAAAGCCGCAGTGACACTTCCGATCAAAAAACGTTGCCTCCAGATATTCATTTTGTCCGGAGTATGATCAGTCGACGTATTTATGTATTTAATGGCCAATAAATATCGAAATATGCTAATGAGCAGAATGGAAATTAGCCAAATTAATAAAATAATATGACTAATATATGACCATAATACCACTGTTAAAATTATGGAATTAATCACCGTAGCAATAATTCCTTTATTAACAGCGCCGTATAGCTGGGAAGTTTGTTCAGATAAAATTGTTAAATTGTGCGCTTTCAAATTTTGATATTTTTTTAATCATTTAGCAACAACATAACTAGCAATATTACACTACTTTATTTCCTTAAAGACAATAATATAACTGTAATTAAAGCTTTATTTACATTTTAGTATTATCTATTATGAATACTTCAAACTCATATTAAATATGGAGTCAAGATGGAAATATCAGGCATTGTTACACTGGTTATTTTTGGTGCAATTATTCTTTATATAATATCAATTTTTAATACCCTTGTAGCTTTACGCAATCGTTTTAAAAATGCATTCGCCCAAATTGAAGTTCAGCTCAAACGACGTTATGACCTCATCCCCAACCTGGTAGAAACGGCGAAAGGTTATCTTAAGCATGAACGTGAAACCCTGGATGCTGTCATTCAGGCCCGTAACTCTGCATCTAAAAGTTTAGATGCAGCACATAAAAACCCTGCCGATGCATCAAGTATAAAAGAATTAAGCCAAGCCGAAGGCAATCTTGCAGGTGCCATGGGAAAATTCAATGTCGTTGTCGAAGCCTACCCTGAGTTAAAGTGCAACGAAAATATGATGCAACTCACTGAAGAGTTAACCAGCACAGAAAACAAAGTCTCCTTTGCTCGCCAGGCATTTAATGATCAAGTCATGGAATACAACACTTATAAACAATCATTTCCACAAAATGTATTTGCCGGCATGTTTGGCCATATAAAAGATGCTTCATTACTTGAATTTGAAGATAGTAAACAGATCCAGGAAGCACCTAAAGTATCATTCTAAGCTCGATAGATAATGAACTTCTTCAAGGCTCAGGACAAGGCACGCCGTAATACGACTCGGCTAGTAATTCTGTTTGTTTTAGCTATTATTTCTCTCGTTGTATTAACAAACCTGTTATTAATCGGTACCTATTCCTATATGGAAGCAGGTGAGTCAGGCTCATTTGTCAGTGCTTTTAAACAAAACTTGCAAACCGACATCATTATCATGATATCCAGCGGGGTTAGTTTGCTTATTCTCCTGGGTAGTATCTATAAAGCATTATTGCTGTCCAAAGGAGGCCAGGCAATCGCAGAAATGTTGGGTGGGCAACTCATCCCTCAAAGTACTAATGAGAAAGATGAGAGAAAACTATTAAATATTATCGAAGAAATGTCTATTGCTGCGGGTATGCCAATCCCCAAAGTTTATCTGCTTAACGAATCCTCAATTAATGCCTTCGCTGCTGGCCAATCTCATAGCAGTGCGGTGATTGGTGTCACTAAAGGCGCCCTAACCCAGCTTTCCCGGGATGAATTACAGGGTGTAATAGCGCATGAATTCAGTCATATTTTAAATGGCGACATGCACTTAAATATTAACCTTATCAGTATACTGCACGGTATTCTGCTTATCGGGGTTATTGGTGAACATATATTAAGATCTATGCGTTACAAATCCAGCGGTAAAAAAAGTAATGGTGGCGGACTTTTACTTATTGCAATTGGCTTAATGGTTATTGGCTATGCAGGCACCTTCTTTGGCAAGTGGATTAAGGCCTCGATAAGTCGGCAACGAGAATTTTTGGCTGATGCCTCAGCAGTCCAATTTACCCGGAACAAAGATACTATCGCCGGGGCACTTAAGAAGATTGGAGGATTAACAGAAGGTTCAATTTTAACGACACCTTCAGCATCAGAATACAGTCATGCCTATTTTGCAGATGGTGTATCGAATTTTATCAATTCAATGTTTGCTACCCACCCACCTTTAAAACAACGTATCAGAAAAATTGATCCCGGTTGGAACGGAAAATATATCAAACCGGAACCTGTAAAAAAAATAGAACCCGAGCAGGAAAAAGCAAAACCGAGTCCCATAGAGGGTATAGCAGTTACAGCCGCGGTTTTAACATCTGTAGATCAAGTGATCTCCCAAACGGGCACAATTACTGATAATAATATACAACACGCACATAACCTAATATTGGAAATACCGGAACCATTGAAAACTGCATCACAAAGTCCTTATTCTGCCCGCGCCTTAATATATGCATTATTAATTCGAGAACAAAAAGACAAAGTTAAAACCTGGGAATTATTACAATCACATGCCCAGCAGACAATGCCAGAATTAACAAAAAAAATAATTCTAGAATGCAAGAACCTGGATGAACGCCACATACTCCCCCTGCTTGAGCTTTGTATAAATTCATTAAGGGAATTATCAGACAACCAATATAAACAGTTTGAATCCACTGTTACTGCCATTATTGAACATGATAAAAGTATTGATCTTAATGAATGGATAATACAAAGGCTGGTGCTACAGCAACTTAATGAACATTTTTCATTAACAAAACCTGCAAAACAGAAACATGCCTACTTAGGGGCGGTAAAAAAAGAAGCGGAAACTCTTTTGTCTTTAATCGCATTTATTGAAAATAAAGAAGATGATGAAAAGGCTAAACAAGCATTTGAACGTGGCAAAAAAGAAATTGGCGCACATGCTTTTAATATGATACCAAGAAATGAATTATCTCTGACAATATTAAATCATTCAGTTGATGAATTAATGAAACTCAAGCCGCTATTAAAACCTCGAATCCTCAAAGCGTGTGCAGCAATCATTATGGCAGATGGTAACGCAACCCGAAAAGGAGTCGAGCTGTTTAGAACCATTTCTGCTAGCCTTGATTGTCCAATACCATTACTAAATTAAATAAAGACTAATCGGTAGTAAGTATTGTATACAAATTTTGTGCATGCTCTGCAGCATCTACACCTAAGTCGGTTAAATACCCACCATCTGTTTGTGAGATTAATTTTTTATTGTGAAGACGAGTTACCGCTTCAATCGTCTCAGCGCCAGCAGTTTTATGTACTTTAATTCCTTCATTAAGGTTAGCCATATCAAAAAGCAATAGTACATTTATTTCTTCAAGCAGCTCATCGTTAAACTTCATCAAGATCCCCTTCTTTTTCTAACACTACAACATGGTTAGTTTGACAGCAGGTCCTGGTCATTATGTAACTTAATGATTCACATTAAAACATCTTTATTAAATTATGTTTTTTTAGTATTACCACCTCAATTGTTAAATCCAGTAACAAATAAAAACGACAATTTTAGGCGGGGTATTTCTGTGAGCCAACTCACAGTTTCTTTTTTAGAATATCGCGTAATTAAACAAAGTGTCGATACTAGTAGTGCGATTAAGTTTTATTGTTTATATGTCAATAAGTTTAGATATGTAAGTTTAATTAACTAACGAGAGTTATCCATCAAATGACACTAAAAAAATACACGATTTCACTTGACGGCCTGCCTGGCCATGAAAGCGTCATATTCAAGTTAATTTGCTCTGTATCTGAAAGAACCAAGAACAGAAATAATGCTTATTCTCTAACTACAGATAAAAATTCAGCCAATATCCATATCAATGACATAAACAATAAAACAAATAATAATCAGGAACCTACACAGCAACTAAATGTATGGGTATCAGATAAGCACGATGGCTCCGAGACAACAATACCTCGTCCATTGATTGCAACACGTGTTTTACACACACTGGATAAACTCATAGAAAATTTTGTCCCTGCTAGCAATGATACGAAAGATGTAGCTGATAATGTAACAACAATTGAAGCTACAGAATCAAATGATTTCAATATTACAGAAGAAGAAGCATCTGAACTTGCTATCGTACATGATGAAATTTTAGAGAATCCGGCTAACAAAGAAGAACCTGCTGTAGCGAGCAATATTGAACTCACACTGGTTAAAAATGAAGCGGTTACTCCAAAAACTAAAACAGGTACACCGCATGTGCTGGTTGTTGATGATAGTCCTTCTGTAAGAAAACAACTTGAGATAGAACTTGAATTATTTGATTCTACAGTTGATTTTGCAGACACTGCTGAAGCAGCATTTTCATTGTTAAGCTCAAATAAATATGATCTTGCCCTTTTAGATGTTGTGCTACCTGATAAGGATGGTTTTCAAATCTGTAAAAAGATTAAAGCCGACAGCAAAGAAACCATTGCCATTATGTTAACTGGCAAAGCAACTCAAGCTGACAAGATTAAAGGTTCTTTGGCAGGCTGTGATGACTACCTGATAAAACCAGCACGTCAGTTCGAATTTTTAGCACGCATAAAAGCCAATACTCGTCGAATTGAGAATACCTCTCTTGCTTATGCCCCTTACCACTTTCACCCTGACAGCCATCAAGTTTATCTAAACGATAAACAGATCGAATTATCTAGCAAAGAATACGAACTCGCTCACTATCTTTTTCGTCATGAAGGTCAGTTACTAGAACGAAAAATTATATTGTCTGCCGTCTGGCATCAGGAAGCAGAATTAAATACACGTACTGTCGATACCCATATATCTATCATTAGAAAAAAACTTGCCATTAATCCGGAGCATGGCTGGAGATTGAAAAGTATCTATGGTCACGGCTACCGACTTGAAAAGCTTGCTGCTTAATTCATTAATAACAAATACATGAAAAAAATAATTGAATCATCTATGATTACAACACAGCATTATAGTTACATGAAAACGTTTTTTTTCAGTCTTCTGTTTGTACTGTACTCAGGCTTAACCATTGCCGAAGAATGGAATTACACAACGCGCCCGGGAGACACCTTATGGGACATAAGCAAAAAATATTTGAAAAATCCGAATGACTGGAACAAGCTACAAAAGCATAATGCTATCGATATAGCAAAGCGTCTTTCGCCAGGAACTCGTCTACGCATACCGATAGAATGGCTTAAAGATATCGTCAGCCCAGCAATTGTTGTGAATATTAGTGGCAAAGTCACCTATTCATGCTGATGGCTCAACTTTACTATTACAAAGCAATAGTAAAATAGTATTTAATACACTCAGTGCCTTTGGACAAACGGGTATGGTTGATACTCGTGTCCGACTTCAACAAGGTAAGATTGAAACCTCAGTACAACCACTCCGAACCCCTGATTCCCGTTTCGAAATCACAACACCTGCAGCTGTCGCTGCTGTTCGTGGAACTGATTTTCGCGTCTCCTACGAAGAATCAAAAGAATCTATGACAAGCGGAGTAGTAAAAGGCAATATAAAAGTTGCTGCCGGCAATGTTGAGGTTGATGTCAAACAGGGTTTTGGTACTGTCACGAAAAAAGGTGAAGCACCGAAACCACCGACACGGCTTCTCAACAAACCAGTTACAAAAAGCTTACAAAAATTTATTGTTAGTTTACCGTATACTTTTTCCTGGCCAAACCTTAAAGATGCAGCCCAATATCGAATACAATTATCAGCGATCGGCACAAATACTTTGTTAGAAGATAGTGTCAGACAGGAGTCGACTTTTACACTTACTCATCTCACTGATGGCCATTATAAATTAAGAGTACGAGGAATAGATAAAATTGGCCTTGAAGGATTTAATGCAGAGCACACATTTCAATTGGATACCTCTATAAAAGAGGTAGAATTATTAACGCCTGATAATCATATCAACACTTCTGATTCCAACATTCAGCTCACATGGAAACATCAGCAGAAAGCTTCAAAATACCATTTGCAGATATCAAGCGATACAGACTTTACGGACCCTGTTGTTGATCAAGTTTTGGACAGCACGCAATTTCAAACACAGGATAAGTTAGACACAGGCGAATATTACTGGCGAGTTGCCGGGATTGATAAAAATAACCAACAAGGTCCTTTTTCAGGTAATCGTCATATAACAATTACCGAAGAAGAATACGATGGAATGATGCTGATATTATATCTACTCCCGATCTTCTTTTTGTAACATCTCAATCTACATTTACTTGGTTTGACGCTGATGAAGTTATCAATGAATAGTTCTGCACGCAGTGAAGCCATCAAAATAAGTCTATTGATGACCTTAATATGCATATCTATTATATATAGTGATGCACTCTGGCGACTCGACAAATTAATCTATGACTTTCAATCCAGTATTATTACTAGAGATGCCAGCAAAGATATTGTCATCGTCGCGATAGATGAGACCAGCCTGAATGAAATCGGTAGATGGCCATGGCCTAGAGATGTTCATGCACGTTTAATCGACAAACTGACTCAGTACCAGGCCAGGGCCGTAGTCATCGATATTATTTTTTCTGAATCTTCAGAGAACTCAATTTCTGACCAACGACTTTCACAAGCAATTGAAGAGAACGGGAATGTAATATTGCCTGTTTTATTAGAGCAAACACGATTACGAGGCCAACTCATCGAGACATTACCTTTACCGGCATTATCAGTTGCAGCTTCTGATCTTGGGCACGTACACGTTGAATTAGATCCTGATGGGATAGCTAGAAGCACCTATCTTTATGAAGGCTTGGGTGAGGCTCACTGGCCGCATATTGGATTATCTGTACTTAATATGCTCCAGAACCAAAAAAGCCTCTCAATTAAACGAAATAGAGCATCAGAAGCAGTATACTCTCGCTGGAGCTGGATCCGTGAAAATCATGTATTAATACCCTATATTGGCCCACCAGGAAGTTTTCAAACGACTTCTTATATTAATGTATTGAATGATGAAATATTAGCCGAGAGTTTAAGAGATAAAATCGTACTCATTGGTGTCACAGCAGCAGGTCTGGGAGATTCACTCCCAACGCCTGTGTCCGGACTAACAACGGCGATGCCAGGCATCGAAATTAATGCCAATATTATCCAGGCAATCCAGTCAGGCACGCTCATCAAGAGTATCAATCCAAGCCTTTTATATCTATTCGCGATACCCATCATATTTATCTCGGTGATGCTATTTTCATATCTGACACCTAGAAAAACTCTGATACTTGTCGTTACTGAAGGCTTAATCATCTTTATACTTTCTGTCGTTATATTGAGATGGCTGCATGTCTGGGTACCCATTACAGCTGTATTACTGAGCCTTTTGATAGCGTATCCTCTTTGGGCCTGGAGACGGCTTGAATTCACTGTCAATTATCTTAATAATGAATTTGCCACCTTGTCACGAGAAGCCAATGCAATAGAAAAATTTGTTGCAATGGAAACAGAACAGCCTTTTGAACAGTTAAAAGATCTTGTACCTGTAGAGGGAGTTCATATTATCGATGAAGGCAAGAAGCCTATAATCTCACTCGGAAAATCATTCCTTTATACTCATGAAACATTAATGAATGATAAATGGCAGCCTGTTGCTGAGAAAATATTTGGCCGTAAAATACTTATATCTGATAAGTATTTTGTAGTCCTTATACTCTGGACACAAAAAGAAGAACCAGATCAACAGCAAGATAAAATTATAAAAACGTATTTACGACAGCTCATAAAACCAGAAGAAATAACACCAACAACAACCGTTGAAACTATTGAATCACGGATTACTGAAATCCAGTCCCTAACACATAAATTAGCACATTTAAGACAGATCATTACAGATAGTCTGGAACAAATGGCTGATGGCGTTATTGTCACAGATAGTCTCGGTACCATTACATTGATCAATCAACAAGCTAACGACCAGCTTACTGATCATAGAAATGAGCATTTGCTACATCAATCTGTGCAACCAATATTAAAAAACCTGTCAATTTCATCAGGCGAATCTTGGGATCACGTCATTGATCTTTTATTAAAGAAAAAACACTACGAAAACTTGCAGGTCAGAACGTTAAAAGGTAAAGACTTAATAATAAATATCAGCCCTTTACAAGGGCAGAATAATAATTTAACTGGATTTATAATTAACTTATCAGATATAACAGAAGTTAAGCATGCTCAAAGAAAACAAAATGAAATGCTCAGTTTTCTTTCTCATGACCTACGTTCACCTTTAGTATCAGTTTTAGCACTACTGGAAAAAAACAAGCTCAACTCTGAACTCACGCCAACGACCCACAGAATTGAACAGAACATCAACCATACAATTCAACTAGCTGAAGACTTTGTACATCTTTCAAGAATCGAAGGCGAAGAGGAACTTAAATTTGACAATATCAACCTGTCTGATGTTATTGCAAATGCGATTGACACTGTATGGGACCAGGCCAATCTTAAAAACATTAGGATTACTCAGGCAATTCAAACTGATGGCTGGATAAAGGGAAATGGATCTGTGCTTGAACGTATCATTGTTAATTTACTGACAAATGCTGTTAAATATACTAAAGACAAAGGCATGGTCAAAGTTTCACTTGATGCTGTAGATTCTCATATTCAGTGTTGCATAGAGGATAACGGCTCAGGGATTAGTGAACTCGATCTACCCTTTTTATTTGATCGTTTTAGCAGAGTACAACAACATTATTCTAAATCGGGAATCGGTCTTGGTCTTGCTTTTGTCCACGCTGCCACAGAGCGGCATAATGGCTCAGTTAATGTATCTAGCGTTTTAGGTGAGGGAAGTAAATTCTGCCTGCTGTTTCCAGCTGTTTTCTGAATTAGAACTAACCTGTTTTCTCTCAGCATATATAGCTGCCAAAGAGAAAACAGTTCATACATATTTATCCTAGAAAGTATAAACCAGCGTTACAGCCGTTTCTGTATCTGTTTCCTCTATACCTACAGGCACATCCGATGTATTTTTATAGGTATAGGTAATTTTCATTGAAAGATCCCCGTTTACTTTTGTTGTAAGGCTAGTAACAGATTTTGTAATGGTAGTATCTTCACCAGAATCGATTGTAAACACTTCATTAAATTTGCTCGTTTTACTAATAGCCCAGTCTAATTTAGCTGCTGCACGAATTAACGTTTCACTTTCAGATTCACCTGTTTCCAACTTAGATTGTTTAGCTCCTGGACCAATCTCAAGATCAAGCGTTAAGGCTGATTCTTCAACGACACGGCGACCATAACCTATTGCTTCTACTACCTGGTAATCATAGCCACTGAATTTATCATCTTCAAAACTAATCAAACCAAATAGATAGTTAGGCTTTGTTAATTTATAGTCACTTTGAGCTGTTAATAAATACTTTTCTGCCGTAGTAACATCTTTATCAGATGAATTCAGAGCAGTTAATTCAAACGTATGTTTCCACTTATCACGCTCAGTTTGAGCAAAACCCTTAACATTCAACGTATCAGTTTCAGTATTACCGCTAGTCGATACATACCCGAGCTCTGCCGAGGCTTTCCATAAACTTGCATCTTTATCTTCATTCGCCTGGGCATACCCGGCAAGTAGAGATGATGATAATAAAATTGAAGTCGTCATCTTGTTTTTCATAGTTTATTTCTCTTATAAAATTTAAAAAGTAAGTGTTTTGTTGAGTCATCACATTCTGTGTTTCCACATTTTTAATGAGTATATCTCCATATGGTTCACACATT
>CAMYJG010000069.1 GCA_947258695.1 uncultured Ectothiorhodospiraceae bacterium
TTGCAAAAAAATGATATTTCATACGGCGTTTATATTTATCATATGCCTGTAATAAATGTCTTTATATATCTCGGATTCATTTCAAATATTATGTCAGTTATGTATGCGGTAATTATAACTTTATTTTTGGCTTTTCTTTCGTGGTTTTATATAGAAAAGCCAAGCTTAAAATTAAAAAAACATCCTTTGAACCCACTGAATAATTAATGTATATTGTTTTTTTTATTAATAGTGATTTTTTAACATGAAACAAATTTTACAAAACTTATCGAATGGTGAAACTTCATTAGTAGAGGTTCCTGCACCTAAAAACATTGATGGAAATGTGTTGATAGCAACTCGAGCATCAATAGTGTCCGCGGGTACTGAACGCATGTTGATTGGCTTTGGTAAGGCAAATTATCTTAATAAGGCGAGGCAGCAACCTGATAAGGTTAAACAGGTTCTTGCAAAAATAAAAACGGATGGTTTAATGCCAACTATTGATGCTGTTCGTTCGAAGTTAGATCAACCGCTTCCTCTTGGCTACTGTAATGCAGGCAAGGTTCTTGAGTCGAATGTAAATGGATTTAAAGCAGGTGATCGTGTGGTCTCGAATGGTAACCATGCTGAGGTTGTTCGAGTACCAAAGAATTTATGTGCCAAAATCCCAGATGGGGTTGATGATGAATCAGCGGCTTTTACTGTATTGGGAGCAATTGGATTACAAGGGATTCGTTTAATACAGCCAACATTAGGTGAAGCTATAGTTGTAACTGGCCTTGGTTTGATCGGGTTAATGTGTGTGCAGATGCTACGTGCTAACGGATGCCGTGTGTTAGGTATTGATTTTGATAGCAATAAGTGTGAACTCGCCCGTCAATTTGGTGCTGAAACAGTAGATTTGTCGATAGGTGAAGACCCTTTGATTGCGGCGCAACATTTTTCACGAGGTAGAGGTGTTGACGGAGTATTAATAACGGCAGCATCGCAGTCTGATGAGATAATGCATCAATCAGCAGAGATGTGCCGTAAACGAGGTCGTGTAGTATTAGTTGGTGTTGTTGGCTTAAATCTAAGACGTGATGATTTTTTCCAGAAAGAAATATCTTTTCAGGTTTCAGCATCTTATGGGCCTGGTCGTTATGATCCATTATATGAGGAGCAAGGAAATGACTATCCGGTAGGGTTTGTTCGCTGGACAGAGCAACGTAATTTTGAGGCAGTATTAGATATGATGGATAACGGCACACTTGACGTAAAATCCTTGATTACACAGCGTTTTAAAATTGAAAATGCTATTGATGCATATAAACTACTTGATGACTCTTCTGCTTTAGGAGTTGTTCTTGACTATCCTGAAAAGCCCAATCATGTATTGCAGTCAACGTCAGTAGATTTAACAAACCCAAATAAAAATATAGAACAATACACGTCTTCAGTCCCAACGGTTGGTTTTATTGGTGCAGGTAATTATGCTTCGCGAACATTAATTCCCGCTTTCAAGTCAGGGGGGGCAATACTTGATACTCTGGTCACAAGTGGTGGTATCAGTGGTGTTCATCATGGCAAGAAAAATGGTTTTAGAACAACATCAACTGAGATCACCGATCTTTTAAATAATGAAAACATAAATACGATTTCTATTGTTACTCGTCATGATGCTCATGCTAACCAGGTTGTTGAGGCCCTTAATGCAGGGAAAAATGTATTTGTTGAAAAACCTCTTGCGCTTAAGGTGGAAGAGTTAGATCAAATTGATACGGCTTACAAAAATGCACAAAGTACCGAATCACGCAGGTTAATGGTTGGCTTTAATCGTCGATTTGCTCCACATATTGTTAAGATGAAAGAGTTACTTAATGCTCATCGAACTCCAAAATCAATTGTCATGACAGTTAATGCGGGTTCAATTCCGGCAGAACATTGGGTTCAAGACTTAAATGTTGGTGGTGGTCGCATTATCGGTGAAGCCTGCCATTTTATTGATTTAATGCGTTTTTTGATTGGTTTTCCTATATTGCAATATCAATCTATGATGATGGGGGATGCCCCGGGAGTTGAAATAAGGAGTGATAAAATAACCATTAATCTTTCTTTTTCTGATGGTTCATTTGGAACTATACATTATTTAGCTAATGGTGGTTCAGCTTTTCCTAAAGAAAGGGTTGAAGTGTTTTGTGACGATGCAGTACTTCAAATGGATAATTATCGTGTACTTAAAGGTTATGGTTGGAAAGGTTTTAATAAAATGAAACTATTACGTCAAGATAAAGGGCAACAAGCGTGCGCCTCTTCATTTCTTAAATCAATTAGTAATGGTTTGAAATCACCAATACCTTATGATGAAATCATGGAAAGTTCACGGATTTCTATCGAAATTGCAAACGAATTAATTTGAGGTAATACATTGTCTTCATTTTTGATTGATATCATAGCGGGCGCTCGCCCCAACTTTATGAAAATTGCTCCGATAATTCGGGCAATCAAAGAACATCAGAAGAAAGGTGGCTGCCTTCGTTACCGTTTAGTTCATACAGGGCAACATTATGATGCGCGTATGTCGGGTGATTTTTTTGAACAACTTGGAATTCCTGAGCCAGATATAAACCTTGAAGTCGGTTCAGGAACACAAGCAGAACAAACAGCTTTCATCATGATTAACTACGAAAAACATATTCTAAAAAAGCCAAGTGATCTCTGCCTGGTAGTGGGTGATGTTACTTCAACAATGGCTTGTGCTATCACTGCTCAGAAACTCGGTATACCTGTAGCTCATGTTGAGGCAGGTATTCGTTCAGGAGATTGGTCTATGCCAGAAGAAATTAATCGAATGGTTACTGATTCAATCACCAACTATTTCTTTACGACAAGCGCAAAAGCGAATACGAATTTACTAGAATCTGGTGTGCCAGGTAAAGATATCCACTTTGTTGGAAATACAATGATTGATACATTGTTGAGTAATATTGAACGATTCAAGAAACCTGATTGCTGGGATACTATAGAGTTAGAGACATCTGAGTATTTTGTTTTGACACTGCACAGACCTGCAAATGTAGATGGTGAAGAATCATTTTACCGTATGATAGAAGCAGTTTGTACTGGAGCTCAAAAGTTGCCGGTAGTTTTTCCCGTTCATCCACGCACAGCTAAAACATTACGTAGTCTCGATTTGTTACCAAAAAACCTATATCTAATAGAACCTCAACCATATTTGGAATTCAATTATTTGGTCAAGAATGCTAAGGCTGTTATTACAGACTCAGGTGGTATAACGGAAGAGGCAACGGTGATGGGGGTTCCGTGTATGACTCTACGTGATTCTACAGAACGCCCAGAAACGATAACTATTGGTACTAATGAGTTAGTAGGTACTAAACCTGAAAATCTAAAACCATATTTAGCTCAGTTATTCTCTGGTGAATGGAAGAAGGGTGGAATTCCAGAGCTTTGGGATGGAAAGACCGGAGAGAGGATAGCAGCAACCTTAGATAATCTTTTTTGTAATTAGTTTATGATAAAAAAGATTGCTAGATATTGGAATACACTTCGATTTTTAAAGCCTATACAATTTTATTGGAGAATATGGCTTCGTTCATACCAACCAGCACCTGATACATTACCGCCTCCGCCTAAACGTACCAATAAATTTAAATTTGTTGATCCTTATCGTCGTTTACCTTCATTAATTAACCAAGATCAATTTATTTTTCTTAATAAAGAGTATTTACTTAAGTACGCAGATGAATGGAATGCTCTTGAAAGAGGTAAACTCTGGCTCTATAACCTTCACTATTTTGATGATTTGAATGCAAGTGGTGCTAATGCACGTTACAAGTGGCACATAAAATTAATCCAGCGCTGGATTAATGAAAATCCACCAGCTGAAGGTACTGGATGGGAACCATATCCTACCTCATTACGTATAGTTAACTGGATAAAATGGGCACTTCTAAGTCATGAGTTACCGGAACAAGCCGTTCATAGTCTCGCTGTGCAAACTCGTTGGCTGTACAGGCGGTTAGAATATCATTTGCTAGGCAACCATTTGTTAGCTAATGCAAAAGCATTAATTTTTGTTGGCCTCTATTTTAATGACGATGAGGCACATAAATGGTATCGAAAAGGTATAACGATATTAGCAAAAGAGCTACCTGAGCAGGTTTTATTCGACGGAGGGCATTTTGAGCGTAGCCCGATGTATCATCAGGTGATATTGGAAGATTTGCTTGATTTAATTAATCTGCATTGTGTTTATGCTAAAGATTACCCTAGGCAATGGAATAAAACAGCAAATAAAATGTTAGGTTGGTCTCAGGCAATGCGCCATCCAGATGGTGATATACCATTTTTTAACGATGCTGCATTCGGCATAGCAGCTAAACCTACTGATACTGATGAATACGCTTCACGTTTAGGAATAGCCGATAACTTGGTAGCAAATAAGGTAAACTTGCTATGTGAAAGTGGATATATAGTTGTTAAAAACGATACGATGCATGCTTTATTAGATGTAGCGTCAATTGGTCCAAGTTATCTTCCAGGACATGCTCACGCAGACACTCTTAGCTTCGAATTAAGTCTTTTTGGTAGGCGGGTATTTGTGAATTCTGGGACTTCTACTTATGATAACACTCCAGAACGTAACCGTGAGCGGGGAACGGCTGCTCACAATACTGTTGAGATAGATGGTGTGAATTCTTCAGATGTTTGGGGGAGATTTCGAGTCGGGTGCAGAGCTTACCCATCTAAACCTGAAGTTGATGTGTCAGATGAGAAAGTAGTTGTATCTTGTAGTCACGATGGCTATTTGAGCCTGCCGGGTAAAAATATCCACTATAGAAAATGGCAGTTTGAAAAAAATAGAATGGTAATTGAAGACTGTATCACGGGTGACTTTAGGAATGCTATAGCATATTTTCATTTACATCCGGATATATGTGTTGATAGTTTTTCAGATAAAGAACATCTTCAACTTCGACTCCCTGAAGGACAGGTCATAAAAGTTAATTTTATTGGTGGAAAATTAAGTGTGAATAGTAGTAGCTGGCAACCTCAGTTTGGCATGAGTATACCAAATACTTGTATAATGATTGAGGTTTTAGATAAAACCCTGCATACAATTTGTAGTTGGTAAGAAAATAATTCTTTGTCTTAGTTATTATAATAGCATTACATATTTGAAAGTAAAATGAGTGAAAGATATTCCTTACCTAAGCTGTGTATTGTTAGTAGTTATGAATTTAGTGATACAAATGCTACTAAAGCTCGGTTAACTGTCTACCTGGATATTTTGAGTCAATATTTTGAGATAGTATTTCTTTGTCCAGCTGGTAGCGATATTCCAGTAAATGATAGGGTGAAAATATACAATGTTGGACAAGCCCCAGCCCGAGGTGATTTTTTTCTTCGTGCGGTTCGAGAGATTATTTATGCCCTCCGAACATTGAAAGTTATGCGTTCGTTAAAACCGGATATTGCATTAGTTAGTAGTCCATCAATTTTTTTATTAGGGCTGTCCACATGGAAAAAATGCCCAATAATTTTTGATGTTCGTGATATTACTTGGGAGTACCTCTCTGAAGGAAGTTTTTTTCAGCGATTAATTAAATACATTATCCGTTTATTTTCAAGATCTATGTTGGCCAAGTCTGACATGATAATAGTGACAAATTACTATGAATATGAATATATGAAGAGAATGTTGGAGTCTAAATTATTAAGTGTACCAATTGAAATTGTAAGTAATGGTATTTCTCTTCAGCGATTCACTAGCCTTCACTCGATGAAAAAAAATCATGAGACAGATACTCATATGTTACTGTATGTAGGGAATGTTGGGCTTGCGCAGGACTTAACAACACTTATTGATGCTGTAATTTTACATCCTGAAATAACGGTTAAAGTTATTGGAAAGGGAACGGATTTAGAGCGAATTCAACAATATACCAGAGACAGGCAAACAGCTAATATCGAATTTGTAGGAGGTGTCTCCTGGGAAAAACTAGGTGAATACTACGCACAAGCGGATATTCTATATGCACAAATAACCTCTGGGTACGAATCAGCAATACCTTCTAAACTATACGAGTATTTAAGCCTTGATGTACCAGTTATTTATGGTGGAGTCGGTGCAGCAGCCGATTTAGCAAAGGAATTTGAAAATATTGAAGTGATTGAACCAAGTAATTCGCAAATATTATCAGATGCGTTAGAACGAGCTAAGAAAATGAAAGGGATTCATCAAGGTCATCATAATTCTAATAGAATAAAGGAAAAATACCTTCGAGAAGGTCAGGTTAAAAAAGTTGTTGATAAAGTTTGCTCACTTGTAAAACAAACCAAAAATTTATAATTCTGGAAATAGTCAGGACAAAGGCAGGGATAGTAACGTTAACAAATGAAAGGTTCAAATAGAATAATAGTGACAGGCGCAAGTGGATTCATAGGCTTTAATGTTTGTAAAACCCTTTTAAGACTAGGGTTCGATGTTACTGCAATTACACGACAATTTAATTCAAAATTAATTAGTGAAAATCAAGGGAATTCCATACAACAAATTTCAGTGGATTTAGATTGTGAGGATATCCCAAAGGAAGTGCTGGAGAAAAATCAAGTTATAATACATTGCGCAGGTAGAGCGCATGTCCTTAAGAATAAAAAGAATGAAGATTTTGAACAATATAATATAAGCAATACACTAGCAACTAAACGGCTTGCACTTAGTGCTGTTAATGCAGGTGTAAAGCGATTAATTTTTTTAAGTTCAATTGGAGTTAATGGGAGCTCTAATACAAAGCCTTTTACTGAAAAAGACATTCCATCACCTTCACAGAATTATGCTCTTTCCAAGTTGGAAGCTGAAAAAAATCTCCAGAAAATCGCCCTATCATCAGAGTTGGAAGTGGTAATCATACGCCCAACTTTAGTTTATGGTCCTGGCGCGCCAGGTAATTTTGAAAGGTTAATTAAATGGGTGAATAAAAGTATTCCATTACCATTTGGTTAAATTAAAAATAAAA
>CAMYJG010000070.1 GCA_947258695.1 uncultured Ectothiorhodospiraceae bacterium
TTAGAGCCATTAAGTACACCTGTGAAATTCATGGTTTTATTACGTTGTTAGTGGCTTTTTATCTTAAAATGGGATTGCTATACTGGTTTGGCCTTTAATTTGGGAAGCGCGTAGGGAAGTTTTAATAATGAGAATAATAATCGTCGCGAGCTTAATTTTTTTATTTTGGTTTATGCTCTCGGGACATACTGAAACACTGTTGATCGTGTTTGGAATTCTATCAACCTTGCTCAGCATCTATCTTTCCCACCGAATGAATATCATCGATCATGAAAGCTACCCCTTTCATTTGAGTGTTCGTCTATTACGCTATTACGTGTATCTTGGAAAAGAAATAATCGTTGCAAATATCGATGTTTTTAAGCGCATCCTAAAGCCGGGCCAATCAATTAGTCCAAATATCATTACATTACCCGTGGGTAAACGTAATGATTTAAGTAAAGTCATTTATGCAAATTCAATAACACTAACTCCAGGCACGGTCACCTTAGACTTATCTGCTGATGAAATGAAAATTCATGCTTTGAGTAAAGAAGGGGCCGAAGATTTAAAAATGGGCCAAATGGCGAAAGCTGTGCCGGATAATGGTGATTTAGTCTCATGATGTATGCCGTCGCTATCGTCGCTATTTTAATTACGATTTTACTTGCCCTGGTTCGCGCCTTATTAGGGCCGACTGTATATGATCGCATTGCAGCAATGAATATGCTGGGTACCAAAACAATACTACTTATCGCTGTGTTTGCTTTCTTAACCGGCCGCCATGATTTATTGGACATTGCTTTAGTCTACGCACTCATTAACTTTATTGGTTTGGTTGCCGTATTAAAGTTGGTTGAGCAAGGAAATTTCTTTACTGCTGGTGAATCAACTACCGATGTTAAATCTGAGGTAGCTGATAAATGATTGTAGAAATACTTAGCTGGATATGTCTTGTACTTGGTGGGTTGCTTGGCATCGTAGGCGGCATTGGTATGCACCGTTTTCCCGATTTTTATACTCGTCTTCATGCAGCAAGCACCACGGATACCTTATGTGCTGCATTATTATTGTTAGGCCTGGGCTTGCAGGCTGGAATAACCCTGGCAAGTTTTAAACTCTTTTTAATCTTTGCTTTTATTTTTATGACGAGCCCCGCCGCATCACATTCACTTGCTAACGCAGCGATGATCGGTGGTTTAAAACCCTTTCTTTTAAACCCTCTAGATTCTAAACCGTTGGATAAGTCATGATAGACAGTATTGTTAATATCACATTATTGAGTCTGCTTGCTATTCTAGCTTTCGCTATTATTCGTATGCGTAGCTTGTTTGCGGTGATTATGTTGTTTGCTGGCTTCAGCTTTATTTCTGCAGGTTTATTTGTAGCTATGGATGCGGCCGACGTTGCTTTCACCGAAGCAGCAGTGGGGGCCGGTATATCAACAATTTTAATGTTAGCAACCTTAGCCTTAACTTATGCTCCAGAAGTTCACAAAAAAGAAAAACTGCCAGGCCATAAACCCTGGTTACCGTTAGCTGTTGTGCTTATTACCGGGGGTATGTTGATATATGGCACCTCAGATATCCCTGCTTTTGGTGATCCCAATGCACCGGCACAACAACATGTTGCTCCTTATTATTTGGAAAAGAGTTTATCTGAAACGGGTGTGCCTAATGTGGTAACTGCTGTGTTAGCTAGTTATCGTGGTTTTGATACCCTGGGTGAAGTAACGGTAATATTTACCGCGGGTATTGCAGTTTTATTATTAATCGGTGGGCGTCGTAAAAAAACAAAAAATGAAACGACAGAGGGTGTGAATGAAACATAACCTGATATTAAAAGTTGTTTCAAAATTTTTAATTCCACTCATTTTCTTATTTGCTTTATACGTTCAGTTCCATGGTGACTTTGGTCCCGGCGGCGGTTTCCAGGCGGGCGTAATTTTTAGCGCAGGGATTATTTTATACGCCTTAGTCTTTGGTGTTGATAGCGCTAAAAAGGTAATTCCATTACATATCTTACGTGTCTTAGCCAGCCTTGGTGTTTTAATTTATGCCGGTACCGGTGTCGCGAGTTTATTACTCGGTGGCAATTACCTGGAGTACGGGGTGCTAGCATCAACACAACTCGCTGGTCAGCATATAGGCATTATCGTCATCGAGCTGGGGGTCGGTATCACCGTCATGGCGGTGATGTTGATTATGTTTTTTGCTTTTGCTGAACGTGGTCGGCCTATTGAAGATGTAGAAGATAAAGAAGGTAGCCAATAATGGATTTAATTATTGGACATTATAATTACTGGTTAGTCATTATTATTATGATGGCGGGTTTTTATACAGTAATCAGTCGTGGCAACCTGGTGAAAAAAATCGCCGGACTCAATATATTTCAGGTTTCTGTCTTCATGTTATACATAAGTATCGGCAATGTAAAAGATGGCGCTGTGCCAATTATTGAAAAGGGTGTCACCCTTTATTCTAATCCACTTCCCCATGTTTTAATTCTTACTGCAATTGTCGTTGGTGTTGCAACCACTGCTCTTGGTTTAGCATTGGTAGTTCGTATTAAAGAAGCCTACGGCACCATTGAAGAAGATGAAATTCATAACCAGGATCATTCGTTGTGATCGAATCTCATTTAAGTTTACTTATCGTCGCTTTACCATTACTCGCTGCACCCATCGTTGCCGTATTGCCTAATGGCCGTATGCCCTGGGCCTTCAGCACGCTAGTGAGCTGGGCGGTGTTTGCGATGGCCTGTTTACAACTTATCAATGTCAGCACGGGTAACGTGATTAGTTATGAGTTGGGTGGCTGGGCACCACCATGGGGAATTGAATACCGAATTGATGCGGCCAATGCCTTGGTAGCACTGATTGTTGCGGGTATTGCTGCTGTCACACTACCATATGCTTTAAAGAGCGTAGAAAAAGAAATTCCGCAACAGCAACACTCACTTTTTTATGCCGCTTTCATGTTATGTTTTACCGGTTTATTAGGCATAACCTTAACCGGTGATATTTTTAACTTATTTGTGTTTCTTGAAATCTCCTCGTTATCTTCTTATGCCTTAATCAGCCTGGGAAAACAACGCCAGGCACTGACCGCGGCTTACCAGTATTTAATCATGGGTACCATCGGTGCCACGTTCTTTATTATTGGTGTGGGCTTGCTTTATGCCATGACCGGTACATTAAACATGGTAGACCTGGCGCAACGTTTACCAGAACTTTATGAACACCGCACCATACAAACTGCCTTTGCATTTATTATGGTGGGCTTTGCGCTTAAGTTAGCTTTATTCCCATTACATCTATGGTTACCGAATGCATATACCTATGCACCAACAGTAGTTACGGTGTTTCTTGCTGCAACGGCAACCAAAGTTGCTGTCTACGTGATGTTGCGCGTTGTCTTTAGTGTATTTGGTTTTACTTTTATCGAAGATACCCCTACCGACGAATTATTCATCATACTTTGTATCGCTGGTATATTAATGATGTCTTTTTATGCCATATATCAGCATGACGCTAAACGCTTACTCGCGTATTCCAGTGTCGCGCAGATCGGTTACATGATGATCGGTATTGGTCTTGGTTCAGCCCTGGGCATAACAGCAACCTTAGTGCATTTATTTAATCATGCCTTAATGAAAGGTGCCTTGTTCATGGCCATTGGTGCCATTGTTTATCAAATCGGTTCGAGTCGAATTGAAGATTTTTCTGGTTTAGGCAAAAAAATGCCATGGACATTTGCAGCTATCGTTGTTGGTGGTTTAAGTTTGATCGGTGTACCGGGAACAGCCGGCTTTATTAGTAAATGGTATTTAATCCTTGCCGCCATTGAACAACAACACTGGCTCATTGTAGTGGTTATCTTACTAGGTTCGTTGCTTGCGGTTATTTATGTTTGGAAACTGGTTGAAGCGCTTTATTTCAAACCAGCCACTGAATCGAGTAAAACAGTATCCGTACAAGAAGCGCCATTGATGTTATTGATTCCAACATGGTTATTGGTGCTGGCTAACGTCTACTTTGGTTTTAATACCGAATTGACTGTTGGTACAGCCGAGACAGCGATTCAACTGTTATTGCCAGGTACAAATAAATGAATTTGGCGAATCAACAATTAATCTTATTGGCGATTTTTTTACCGCTTATCGCGTCGATTTTTATTGCGTTTAGCGACAAAAAACCAAACCTGCGTGAAGGCATATCGCTTATCGCCTCATTGTCGTTGTTGGCTACGGTTCTTTCCTTGTTACCAAGTGTACTTGCTGGTGAGCAGCCCAGTATTGTTCTGTTAGAGATTGTTCCGGGATTACCTATAACATTTGAACTTGAACCACTAGGTATGTTGTTTGCCTGTGTGGCAGCCTTATTATGGCCAGTGAATACGCTTTATTCCATTGGCTACATGCGTGGTAATAAAGAGAAACATCAAACCCGTTTTTATGTTTGCTTTGCTATTGCCTTGTCGAGCACCATGGGTATTGCCATGGCCGGTAACCTGCTAACCCTGTTTATTTGCTATGAAATTTTAACCTTATCGACCTACCCGTTAGTGACTCATAAAGGAAATGAAGACGCGAAAAAAGCAGGTCGTGTTTATCTCGGTATTTTATTAAGCACCTCGATAGGTTTTTTCTTACTGGCCATATTATGGACATGGCATTTAACTGGCACACTTGATTTCAAAGCAGGGGGTATCCTGTCCGGGAAAGTGGCTGGCCCTGAACTGATCATTCTTTTATTCCTCTTTATGTATGGAATAGGAAAAGCGGCAATGATGCCAATCCATCGTTGGTTGCCCGCGGCAATGGTTGCACCGACACCGGTATCGGCCTTACTGCACGCTGTTGCGGTTGTAAAAGCGGGGGTCTTTAGTGTTGTTAAGATCGTGGTGTATATTTTTGGTTTAGACACTTTAAAGTTATCTGCCGGTGCCGATTGGATATTATGGCTTGCCGGCTTCACTATTATCACCGCGTCTATCATTGCGCTACAACAGGATAACCTTAAACGCCGCTTGGCTTATTCAACCATTAGTCAGTTGTCTTATGTTATTTTGGCGGTGTTTATTCTTGCGCCGTTATCGACGGTGGGTGCCGCATTACATATTGCCGCCCATGCCTTTGGTAAAATTACCTTGTTCTTTGCTGCAGGCTCTATCTACACCGCAGCACATAAAACGAATATCAGTCAACTCAATGGCATAGGCTACCGCATGCCGTGGACTATGAGCGCATTTACTGTTGGCGCTATCTCCATGATTGGCTTACCACCGACGGCGGGTTTTTTGTCAAAGTGGTATATGTTAATGGGCGCCTTCCAGGAACAACAAATGGTCGCGGTATTGATTATTATTGCCAGTACTTTATTAAACGCCGCATATTTTATACCTATTATATATGCTGCCTGGTTTAAACAACCGGCTCAAGATGATAATGCAGCTCATGGCGAAGCGCCGTGGGCGATCGTTATGGCCTTAATGATCACGGCCAGTTTAACCCTGTTGTTATTTGTCTTCCCGGATATCCCGTTACAACTGGCCATGTCATTAATAGGAGGGAATCCATAATGAGTGAAGAGAAAAAGCGTTGGTTGTTGCGAAAAGAAAATATTCGCACGATATGGATCATCTTTATTGTTATTTTACTCGCAACAGTGCTGGCAGGCCTTTTTGTTCACCAGCACGAATCGTTTGGCATTGAAGATAGTTTTGGATTTTTTGCCTGGTATGGTTTTATTACCTGTGTTGGCATGGTGGTGTTTGCAAAATTACTTGGGCTCTTTTTAAAACGCCCTGAAAATTATTACCAAGAAGATAATAGTAACGAGGTAGAGCATGACTGAGTTGTTATTTCCGCCCGGATTATTACTTATCTTTGGTGCCTTGTTGATGCCGCTTGGCATAACAATTCGTAATGCTTTAGTTTTTAGCCTGCCTGTTCTTTGTTTATTTTTTATCTGGTCAGCACCGGCTGATTATGTTGTTACGATGCCGTTTCTGGGCTTTGAACTCGAGCCGATTAAGATCACCACAACCGGTCGCTTGTTTGCTACCGTGTTTAGTCTCATGGCATTGGTAGGTGGTATCTTTGCCTACAAACAAGCAAGCACCTTAGAACTTTCAGCCGCCTTTGTTTATGCCGGTAGTGCAATTGCCGTCACCTTGACCGGTGACTTGATTACCTTGTTTATTTTTTGGGAAGTGATGGCCATTGGTTCAACCCTGGTGATTTGGGCAGCACGACATGATGGCGCTTATCGTGCCAGCATACGTTACTTAATGGTGCACCTGTTCGGTGGACTGTTGTTAATGATCGGTATCACCGGTCATATCGTTGAAACAGGTTCGGTTAGTTTTGAAGCCTTGTCGCTAAACTCCATTTCACAATATTTAATTCTGGCAGGCTTCCTGGTTAATGCCGGTGCGCCTCCGTTATCAGCCTGGATTGCCGATGCTTATCCTGAAGCCAGTCCAAGTGGTAGTGTATTTCTTTCTGCATTTACTACTAAGACAGCAGTATTCACTTTATTGATTGCTTTCCCCGGAACATGGCTATTAATCCCTATCGGTATCTACATGATTTTCTACGGCATTATTTATGCACTATTAGAAAATGATATGCGACGCATCCTGGCTTACAGCATCGTTAACCAGGTTGGTTTTATGGTGACCGGTATTGGTCTGGGCACAGAGATGGCGCTTAATGGTGCAGCCGCACATGCCTTTGTCCATATCATTTATAAAGCCTTATTGTTGATGTCTGCCGGTGCCGTGTTATACCGAACGGGTAAACGTCGTTGTACTGATTTGGGTGGACTTTTCCAAACTATGCCGTGGACCGCCTTGCTTGGCATTATCGGCGCCTTAGCGATTTCATCGTTCCCCTTTACGTCGGGTTTTGTGACGAAGTCTATGATTGCGCAATCCGCCGCCGATCAACATTTAATTTATGTTTGGTTTGCACTGGCTATGCCGGTATCAAGTTTCCGTGGTTTGTGTTCTTCCAGAAAGACTCAGGCATGCGACCACCTGAAGCGCCACGCAATATGTTAGTGGCCATGGCTGTTTTTGCTGTATTTTGTATCGGCTTAGGTGTTTATCCAGAGCCGCTTTACGCTATGTTACCGTTTGCCGTTAGTTACGAACCATATACTGCCGCGCATTTAGTCGCACAGTTTCAATTACTGCTCTTTGCCGGGCTGGCCTTTTTTGTCATGTTACCGATGATGAAACGAACCTTAACCATTAGTCTCGACTTTGACTGGCTGTATCGAAAACTATTTTATAAGGCAGGACAAGTAGGACTAAAGTTAATGGAATCGTTTAATCAACTCATCCACACTGGCGTTAAACAAGGTGGGCAAACTTTCTTATCGACGTTTAATGCCAGTCGTCTTTCACGTTATCACCTTGCCGCAAGCTGGCCTACCGGTAGTATGGTGTTATGGATTGGGGTGATACTGGGCGGATATTTATTAATGAATGTCTACTTTTAGGCTGACTGCTTTCGAATGCGACTTCAACCGGTCGACGCAACACATGCACTAAATCGTTCTGCCGGTGTTTCAAATTCTAACGTCTCACGTGGTCGTTCATTTAACTGACGAGCA
>CAMYJG010000071.1 GCA_947258695.1 uncultured Ectothiorhodospiraceae bacterium
ACTGCATTTACTATTCAAAAACAACATCATCTAAAGTTATTCTACATTGGGTTTATAACTTATTGGGACATAGCTTTGTCCTTTTTCTTATTCTGTATTTCCTTGAACCTTATCATCCAGTACTTAATGCTCTGCTATTTTTAGTTTGGCTAACAATACCTTGTCTTGTGAGAACATATCTTAAGGGTATCAGCCTGGACATTATCAAAGTTACTTTTGAAGAGAATGAAAAATTATGGGACAAGATTCAACGGGAAGAATTTTTAGAAAAATATAATTGTGATCCTGATAAGTTACAAGAAAAGTATTCAGGGTAAAGGCAATAGCCTGCAAAATATTTAAAATAAAAGCATTTAAAGGGTCACAAATAAAAGGGGTCGGTGAAGCTACCGCTCCTGCTCTCGCACCTTACCTACGTCCATGTAGGCAACAAATGAGAATCATTTGCACCAAATAGTTTAGAAAGCTATAGTGAGTTTAGCTAAGGATAGCTAAACATAAAAAACAAACGGAGCTGTTATGCCTGGAAAACCCAGGGTCTATTTGGCAGGTGTCGCTTGTCATGTTCACCGCTTTTATGCGCCCATGCATCCGCGGTATTAGAACTTGGCCCAGGCCAGCCTCTCGACCTGCCGGTCTCACCTTCTCCTTGTACGTCATTCAACGTTGTAATGATCTCCAGCTGTACAGATCCCTATTAAATTTCCTATTTAATATTGTTCGTCTTTAGAATATGAGACCAACCATTATTCTTGGAATAATTTTTAACTCTGCAAAGTCTTTGTCAAAAGAAAAGCCGATAGATGGATAGATGAGTAAGTCCTGGTTTTCACCAATACGCAGTCTTTGATCGTAGCGAAGCTCACCCGCTACTAAAGCAGAGAAGCCGCTTTCTGAATAAGGTGCAAATCGGATACTTCCATCATAATCAAAGCCATCAGAATCCCACATTGAAAACCCTGCATACCAGCCCAGGGCAAGGCCTTTTCTTTCAGTTGATTGCAGGTAATATTTTTTACCATAGATAATTGCAGTTTCAGTGACACTTTCGACATAATCATCTTCGACATTTAACACGCCTTTGGCAAAAAATAACTGGTAATAGTTTTCAACAGATTTCACCAGGCCTGAAAATGCATTCGTAGATGCGGGCCATTGCACAGTGGCGCCAAACATATATGCACCGTCATCAACATTGGCAGGCGGGCTTGTGTTAGGTATATCATCATTTGATTGGGTCGGTATGATATTGAACTCAAGTGTGAATTCGAAATCAGCCGGAACAAAGTCTGAAGCATTAGCATTATTTATATTTAATAAAAGAAATGCTAATAGGATTAGGAGTGCTTTCATAATTCTATCCCCCTCAGAGCAGGAATGGATTGTATTTTAACAGTCCATCACTATTCGCTAGTGTTTTCAATAATTATTTTATAAAACAAGTAATCCAGTTGACATCAGTCAATAACAGATATTACTCATCTGGGTGTAATGGTATAAAGGATATTTGTAGTCACCTTTATTCTGATTGCCTGTGCGGTGAGAAAATGAAGGATCAGTCTTTACAATTCACATAATGTAAAATGCAAGGCTGATCCTGATCTCTTATGCTATCTTTCTTTTACTCCTACTCCACAAATTAAGTGGGGTCGGAACACAGATTCGGCTAATATTAGCAACACAAATGGTCTGCCCCCGCTTAATGTGGGATTAACTTTTTGTTAAGTCCTTACCGCTAATGGCAATAGAATGGTTACACCACTAAATCACTGCGTTTAGCGATGACAATTCCATCTCTTTATATATTGGAAAAAGAGACCTTCGTTTTTAATATATACTTAATTATGCGTTGCAGATTAATATCCTGTTATCTATTCATCTCGCTGCTTTCAGGCTGCGCCGTTGCTACGGGCACGGATAATATTATGAAATTGGAAGAAAGAGTATGTGGCGTGAAAGAGCCTTTTCTTTTCTGGCTTTGGAGTAATATGGCGGGTCGGCCTAATCCTAAACGCCTGCTCGGTCTAAATGATGTTAACGATATTGAGTATAAAACAAAGGATGGAAGAACATTGCGAGGCTATCAACTGGCTGCGCGAGAAACAAAACCGGCGAAAGGATTTCTGCTGGTACTACAGGGGAATGCCATATTAGCCGATCAGATTCTTGTTGATTTTAGTCGCTTCGCTGCGGCGGGTTTTGACGTTTATATTTATGACTATCGTGGATATGGGCGGTCTGAAGGTAAGCGGCGACTCAAGGCAATGATCAGTGATGTTAAGGGTATTATAAATTATCTCAGTGCAAAGCCTTATCAAAAACGATTTGTTTATGCCATGTCGTTTGGCGGTATCCTGTTACTTGATGCATTAGATACGCATATTAAATTAGATAAAGTGATTATTGATTCAACGCCGAGCCGATTGTCTGATTATGGTTGTCCAGAGGATTTTGATCCGATCACTCACTTACCAGAAGAGTGTCGTAATTATATGTTTATAACAGGACAGCGTGACCGTGTTGTGACAATCAAGATGTCAAAGGATATGCTGGAAAAGGCAGAGCAGTGTGATGCGAAGATAATCCGTGATGCTGAGTTTGCTCATCCGTTTATGGATTCTGATTTTTCGGTTCAACGACGACGCATGAAAACTATCGAGCAATTTTTGTTGTCAAATGATAATTAAGGGAGATAAGAAATGAAACCTATAATGATTGTTGAATTTAGTGCAAAAACTGATGTTGCTGAAATAAAAGAAGAAAGTGTTCCGCTACATAGTCCCGAAGAACTTTTTGCTTTTGTTGCACCGGGAGGTGGATGTGAAAAGATTTCCAGTGAAGTTTGTGAAATCCAGATGGTTTTTCTTAATCCAGAACATCCTAATACCAAGATTCCTCTTGCAGATAAACGTGCAACACTTCAACTTGGTATAGTATTTTTTAGCGGCCCTTTGTCAGAAATAATGCAGACGATTGAACAAATTATCGATAAAGCGGGTCGCAATGAATTATCCGATTCCTTTCTAAAAGTTATTGGTGCTGATTCTTGATTAAAGGGTTCAGAGCCCTTTAGCTTTTTGAGTCATATTATTCAATTGTTTTAAACGAACAGTGTTAACTTTCGTACCCCCGTTTATGGTTGAAAAGTGGTGTTAGAACACAGTTGTTTCTAATATTCACGTAGCCTAATATTTAAATATAATCAGAATGCCTTCGGCATGATTTATTTTCGTGTCACCTTCACACGCAAGAACGGATCAGTACATGGTTTTTGCTAATATAGTTTACTAATCAATTCGAATATTGCAGTAGCCTTTGAGATAACGTAGTAGAAAAATTTAAATTAAGATATAAAGAAGAACATAAAGGGAGTGCAAACTTAGGTAGGCCATTTATTTTCTTTGCAGTACTGATAGTAATAAGTATGGCAATATAATAAAACTTAATAACAATACATATCTGGTGCATCATGGTAAACGTTAAACGAATAATGCTCGACGTGCTTAAACCTCATCAACCTAATGGATTGGAGTTCACTTCTGCCATTGCTGAACAGTCTCCCGGTGCCCGGGTTAAACTGACAGTGATCGAAGTAGATGAGCAAACTGAAACAGTGGTCATCATTATAGAAGGTAAAGATTTACGTTATAACGAAATAACTGAGGCGATATCTAACATGGGGGGCACTGTCCATAGTATTGATGAAGTAGAAGTTGAGAGTGGTCTGGAATAAATGATCGATAGACTCGATGGATGTTATGTTTGATAAGCTGAGTTTATTATTCAAGATTAGCAACGCAAATGGTATTGCGCGACGTTATTTTATTGTTAATGGCTTTGATGGCGCACTGACTATGCTCGGTTTGATCATGGGATTTTATGTGAGTGAACAGGTTAATTTATCGGTTGTTGTGAGTGCATGTCTTGGTGCAGCCATTGCGCTGGGAATGAGTGGTTTGACCAGTGCCTATATCAGTGAAGCGGCAGAAAAGAAAAAAGAACTTCGTGAACTAGAAGAAGCAATGGTAAAAGACCTGGCTGATTCTGCCTATGGACAAGCAACGCGCCTGTTACCTTTTATTATCGCTTTGATTAATGGTCTTGCACCGTTGATAATTTCTTTAATTATTATCTTACCATTATGGGCAACCAGTCTTGCTTTACTTGTACCATTTTCACCATTAGAAATAGCATTACTGCTGGCTTTAGTTAATATTTTTGTATTGGGTGTTTTTCTTGGGCGAATTAGCAATACTTTTTGGTTATGGGCAGGTTTACGTACATTACTGGTTGCTGCTGCTACGGCAGGATTAATTTATCTTTTAAGTCCTCACCTGTAACAAGATGAAATATATCATGAATTTTATTCAGGCTAGTGCTTCTCCATCACCTTTTATTCTTTAGTAAAAAAGCGAGTAACAGACTTTGCTTTTGTCAGCAGACGCGGAAAGTAGTTTTATTGGAATTTTATGGAGGATTGAAGTTTTCATTCTACTTTTCCTTGAAGCTTTCATTGATCTGGGTCATGACGGGATTAGTCAAAATAGTTCTAAATAATAGATAGAGGTTCTTCAAATTGCAGAGACAGGAGGCGACTATGCAAATTCCGTTAAAAATTACCTTTCATCAGCTCGATCATTCCGATGCCATTGAGGCCAGGATCCGTGAAAAAGTGCAAAGGCTTGAACGCTTTGCAGAACATATTACAAGTTGTCGGGTGACGGTTGAGGCACCTCACAAGCATCACCATAAGGGGAACTTGTATATCGTTGCGGTGGATATCACTTTACCTGGTGAGGAAATTGTCGCCAACCGCCACCCAAAAAAACATCAGGCCCATGAAGATGTTTATGTGGCGATGCGTGATGCCTTTGATGCGGCGATCCGCCAACTGGAAGATTATGTCAGACGCCGCAGAGGAAAAGTTAAAGCTCACGAAGTCGAGCCCCACGGTTTTATTAAAGAACTTCATCCCGAAGAAGATTATGGCTTGATAGAAACATCGGATAATCGCGAAATCTATTTTCATCGCAACAGTGTCATTAATACCGATTTCGACAATATCGAAGTAGGAAGCCTGGTTCACTTCAATGAGGAAATGGGAGACAACGGACCTCAGGCCAGTACTGTACATGTGGAAGGAAAACACCATGTCGTTTAAGCACTGGTGACCTGGCAAATCACATATCAACATGAGAATTAAAGGTGACAAAGGGATTAAAAATTGACCAATGTCTTAGCCGTAATATAATAAACTGAACATTTTTAATTTAGCAAAGGAATTGCTATGCCAGGACGAGCAAGGAAAGTAAGGGTGTCAGAACCCTTTTATAATCCCTTTTATATTAGCCAGAGAAGATACCGATTTGATTTTCAACGTTACACCAAGAAATGATGTTTATGTCTCCCGACAGGATGTTAATAATCCGTTGTCGAGTTTTTCTAAATTTAGTTTTCAATTAGATGATGCCGAATGGCCTTCTGCAGAACATTATTACCAGGCAATGAAGTTTGAGGATGAAACTATCCGTGAAAAGATACGCCAGGCCCCGCACCCCAGGGATACGGCGAAACTTGCAAAGCAGCATAAAAAACAGATACGCAAGGACTGGGATAGTATCAAGGCAACGGTGATGAAACGCGGCACATACATTAAATGCAGAACCCATAAGGAAGTTGCAACGGCTTTGTTAAAAACGGCTGATAAGACAATCGTTGAAAACAGCCAGTTTGATTATTACTGGGGTTGCGGACGCGATGGTCGTGGTGAGAACACTTATGGTAAAACCCTGATGGATATTAGAGACAAGCTTTCTGAGCTTGAATAATTCATTGGTGTCCAGGTCATAATTAACTATACGAATTAAAAGGGGCAGCCCCCCTTTTAAAAAAAGCTATTGAATATACTTAATCTTTTTTATAAAGATGAGTGCATTATCTGTTTCTGTTTCTGTTTCTAAATTATCGGAAAGATATATTTCATGATTAAAAGGCTCAGGGCCCTTTAATGTATTGACTACCATACCGTGGCACTTGTTGTTGCCCTGGAGCGGTTATTGTTCACCATATACGTGCGTGGTATCTGACCGTAGTAAAATAAAGATTAAAAGGGTTAAAGTTAATGTCAGGGAAAACAATACATATTAAGGGCATGTCTTATGTACCAGGTGTGGCACATGGCTTGTTACAGCATAAACTAGATTCAGTTACCCCTGAGTCAATTCTTGTTATTTCACAAAAAGATATTCCTTCAATAACTAGCTTCCCGGCTGGATTTATTGTTATTGACGGCGCACCTTTATCCCACGCCATGATTGGTTTGCTAGGTCATGGTATTCCAACCGTCATTATCCATGAACAGGCGCTTGTTGATTTAACAGATGGCATAACGCTAAGTGTTGATGGTGTCTCTGGGATCATTACTAATGATCCAGCCGCGGTAGTGCCATTGGTATCAATCACTTCACCAGCCACGCTGGGTAAAGCTATCAACGCAGCAGATGGTCAAGCGGTTTATTTGCGAGCCACTGTACAAACTATGGAGGGTGCGAAAAAAGCCATAGCAGTCGGGGTAGAGTCCATTGGCCTGGTACGTAGTGAATTTTTTATGCCGGAAGATGGCAGTGTGCCAGATGCACAATATTATAAGAAAGTATTCACCGAGTTATGTGAAACGGTTAAACCACTAACCGTGACAATACGTTTGCTGGATGTGGCACCTGATAAAATGCTGAAAGGCATATTACCGTATGAGGTTGTTGGTGGAGCATTAGGGCTGCAAGGGCCACGTTTGTATGAAACAGAACCTGTTCGCAGCATGCTTGATGCACAGTTGGTAGCTATCAATGCATTAACGGAACTTTATGATATACGTGTACTTATTCCTTACCTGGTTAACCGGGAAGAATTGGAGCACTGGACAAACTATATCAACACGGCATTAACAAAGCCTGTACCTG
>CAMYJG010000072.1 GCA_947258695.1 uncultured Ectothiorhodospiraceae bacterium
TTTTAATGGCGCGGCTTGTTTGCGCCATTGCTTCATGGCCTTTTGCCAACGCTGTTGAAAATCATTTAAACGTTGTTGAAAAATATTCTCACCATCCGGATCAATTTTCATTAAACGCTTTGCCAGTGCCTCAGCAATAATCAGTACACGTGCCGGATCAAGATGAACATGTGGGTTACCTGAACCATGCACATCCCCCATTGAACGATCAACATTCACCTGGATATCAAGACGTTCCACCATGCTTGATGCTTCAAAGTAACCCGCTTTACCCGGTAAAACATTCGCGTTCGCTGCCTGGCGTTGCAACATCGGTAACCAGCCTACTTCCAATTCAGATCCACTGCATATCACTAGGTCAGCTCGACGCATTTTTGCAATCAGGCTGGGACGCGCTTCTATATGATGTGGATCCTGAAACGCGGTAGTGGCAGAAAAAGTGTTAACCCGCTCACCACCCAGCTCATTCGCTAACGACGCCCACTCTGGTTCACAGGCAAAAACATTAATCGCGGCGATGGCAGGCGAGCTCATACCCAGCAAACAAAGGCTAACAAGTGTGTAATATAATTTACTCATTCGTCTTCACCTTAAAAACGGTGTGCACCATGCGCACCCAGAGTCACAATATATTGTACAAAGAATAGGTTATCACTATCTTCATAAGAATCATCCTTGCTATATTGCAGACGAATTCGACTGTACTCACTGTGAGAGTAATCCAGCATAATCGTTGAACGTTCGGGTTTATGACCTTCATCATCCAAACCTGATTCTGCTAATACCGTGGCATCAGGAACAACGTTATCTACCTTGAGCTGATCATAACGGTAACCTACCCGCCAGCGTGGCATAAATTGATAAACCGCCTGTAGATACCATCCACTTTGTTTACCGTCATAGCTACTTGTTTCTTGAATCACACCAGCGCTATCAACCATATCCACGATACCATCTTCTTCACGTTGAAAGTATTCAGCCTGAATTTTTAAATTGGTTTCACGGTTATTGCCATTCGGTGCCCACTTCCAGATAAAGTCGATACCACTGACTTTACTATCACCAGTATAAGTAGGAATTTCAGTTGCTCCAGCATGCGCATGTGCACCGCCGGTACGCCCTACAACATCGGCACTCCAATGTGAAAGCCCAAACTGCCAGGAATGGCTCGCTCCCACATCGCCACCAAACTTAGCGAAGACAGTGGCTGCACCGTTGCCATCATTAGCGGCCCCGCCTGCAGGAAAACGCTCCCCCCTTAAGGCGGATGCTCCCAGTTTAAAATACAAATCAGTCGGCGCGACCCAGCTAACTTGCAAGCCATCATCAATCAACTGATTGCCAAATAAACCTCGATAGATAAGAGGTGCATCCATGAAGTCCCAGGCATGACCGTGTTGATTATTGAGATAACCAATATCTGAGAAGTAACGCCCTGCTTTAACGGTTAAACCACTACCCAGTGCAAGCGTTTCTATAAAGGCTTCTTCGAGTTCAACTTCAGTCTCACCTTCATGCTCAGCAATAGCTGTGGTTAACTTACCAAAAAACATATCGTCAATATTGGCACTAATAACAAGTTCGTTATGCCCAATATGAAAGCCTTGTTCTCCGCGTGAAGCCTCACCACCCAGCAAAAAGCCAGGTAATTCATAGTCCGTCGTATTTGAATAACTACCGTAACGACCATCTAGTATTAAACTGATATCAGGGTTAAAGTCGCCTTGCTTAGCCGCAAAACTTGTAGACGTTAAACCCGTGAATACCAACGCTCCTAAAAACATCGATTTCATTTTCATAAAATATTTTCCAAATCAAATTAATAAATCTACCCGTTGTAAAAATACAAAAGGTATAAAAGTGTTATGTGATAAATGATTTAGATAAAACGAGGGGGGGCGCGAGCAGAAAAATAACTAAGCTTATTATTGAAAGCTAACCGAGGTGTCAGTTGATCATACCATTGAGAAAGACTTATCGGATTGAAAGTCTGAATAGAATTTGTGGCTAGCTGTTCCAGTGGCTTTTTATTTAAGCAAAAATCACAAACTTCACTAGCCTGGTGATCATGAAACGCGTGCTCAAAACTACTCCATTGTCCGAGTATCAGAAATAAAGTAATAACGAGGATATGTAGACGTGTCATTTTCATGTATTGCAAGTATATACCGAAAAGGACATAACAAAAAAGGCCCCTAAAAAGGAGCCTTTATTGAATTGTATGGCGCGCCCGGCACGATTCGAACGTGCGACCGCTCGGTTCGTAGCCGAGTACTCTATCCAGCTGAGCTACGGGCGCTTTTGAGCGAGGTGCACTATACATGGATATTCTACTGAATTCCAATATTTTAGTGCTGGTAAGTATTGTTGAATAAATGGCGGAGAAGGAGTGATTATTCGGCCTATCGGCCTCACCCTTCGGGCCGTCGGCATTATATGCCTCCGTTTTCACTCACTTCGCTCGCTCATCGAACCACCTGAATATATTATCTCGGGTTCGAATTACTCTTCAATAGTCTACTAAGAAACTCTTTGCAATTTTGTTGAAATTTTAATGGCGGAGAAGGAGGGATTCGAACCCTCGATAGGGATTAACCTATACTCCCTTAGCAGGGGAGCGCCTTCAGCCACTCGGCCACTTCTCCAGTAAAATTCAACGTGCGCAAGGATACTGAAGGACTAAGCCGAGGTAAAGCTTTTATGACGCTAATCTGATATTTTTGTTACTCATTTCCTGGCTGTTTGGTTTCATTCTGAATACGTTCATATATTTCTTCACGATGAACAGAGACATCTCGCGGGGCATTCACGCCAATACGAACCTGGTTGCCTTTTACGCCAAGAACAGTCACCGTTACTTCATCACCGATCATGAGCGTTTCACCGACTCGTCTCGTTAAAATCAACATACTAATTACTCCTCAAACAGTATTATTTGTTTACAGTTCCTTCTGTGTCCCTATATTTCTAGTGAAACTAGCTTATATGACACGCTCGACTTCTATATCGACGTAATTAAAGGAAACTTTAAAAAATGTCTTAAATACTTAACAATAAGTGACATTTAACTAAATGATGGCCTAATCGACTATTCCTTGACCTCATCCAGACCAAATTCTGAATGTAGAGCGCGCACGCCCAGTTCCAAATACTTTTCATCAACCACGACAGAAATTTTGATTTCTGAAGTGGAAATCATGCGAATATTAATACCTTCATCCGCCAGGGCTTTAAACATCTGGCTGGCAATACCAGCATGTGAACGCATTCCTACGCCAACCAGTGAAATTTTCACAATGGTGTTGTCGCCATTGACTTCACGAGCACCCAACTCTTTTGCTGTGTTATTCAAAATTTCGAGGGCATTCTCGTAGTCATTCCGATGTACCGTGAAGGTAAAATCCGTTGTGCCATCACCACCGACATTTTGGATAATCATGTCGACTTCAATATTCGCTTCACCAATCGCACCCAGGATATTATGAGCAACACCCGGTTGATCGGGTACACCCAGGATAGTGAGTTTCGCTTCATCACGGTTAAACGCGATTCCTGAAATGGCAGCCTGTTCCATATTATCTTCCTCAAAGGTAATCAGTGTACCTGGCCCCTCTACAAACGATGAGAGCACGCGTAATTTCACATTATATTTACCGGCAAATTCTACTGAGCGAATTTGCAGCACTTTTGAACCCAAACTCGCCATTTCGAGCATTTCTTCAAAAGTAATTTTTTCCAGGCGAGCAGCATCCGGCACGACCCTGGGGTCAGTGGTATAGACGCCGTCAACATCTGTGTAAATCTGACATTCATCCGCTTTTAACGCTGCTGCCAGGGCAACCGCGGTGGTATCTGAGCCGCCACGGCCTAATGTCGTGATGTTTCCATGCTCATCTTTGCCCTGGAAACCGGCAACAATAACGATGCGACCTTTATCAAGATCATGACGAATCTTTGCTTCATCAATGTCCAGGATACGCGCTTTGGTATGCGCACTATCGGTTAAAATATGCACTTGCGAGCCCGTATATGAACGCGCATCATAACCGCGTTCTTTTAATGCCATACCGAGTAAAGCAATAGTAACTTGTTCACCCGTTGAAACCAGGACGTCGTATTCTCGTGGATCAGGTTTATCTGAAATTTGATGCGCCAATTCCACCAGGCGATTGGTTTCACCACTCATGGCTGATACCGCCACAACAATGTCATCTCCGGCTTTTTTTCCGGCGATCAGACGTTCAGCGACATTTTCGATTTTTTCAACCGTGCCAACTGAAGTACCACCATATTTTTGTACAATTAAAGCCATGACTTATGCTTTACCATGTCCCGAGCAAAAAGGAGGCAAATTAAACACTAATTCATCACAAATTTAAAGAGAAAGCCTTGAAAAATCTAGAGAAATAGAGTCATCGTGCAAAAAGCACGTTATGGACAAAACTGGTCAAAGCAGGTTTTATACAGATAAATATTTAAACAAATTTGAGCAATTAATAGTTAACGAATAATTAAGTCGTTTGTCCCAATACCCAATCAGCCACGCCTTTTAAAGCGGCAGGTAAATTTTCTGGCTTATCACCACCGGCTTGCGCCATGTCAGGACGACCACCACCTTTGCCTCCCACCTGTGAGGCAACAGAGTTCACTAGGTCACCCGCCTTAATTTTATCCGTGGCATCTTTACTGACGCCGGCAACCAGGCTCACTTTTTTACCGTTGACGGCTGCAAGCACGATTGCTGAGGTTCCCAGTTTATTCTTTAACTGATCTAAGGTGTCACGTAATGTTTTAACATCCGCACCTTCAAGGTTAGCCGCTAATACTTTAATACCGTTCACCTCGACCGCTTGCGAGGTTAAATCAGAACCCTGGCTACTGGCTAACTTGGCTTTAAGTTGTTCAAGCTCTTTTTCTAAAGAACGGGTTTTATCCATGAGTTGGTTTACACGGTTAGCGACATCATCACGTTTACCTTTTAACATACCAGCAATCTCAGCTAACTGGTTTTCGCCTTGATCCATCCACTCCATCGCATATTCCGCCGTCACTGCTTCGATTCGACGTATACCTGCGGCAACCCCACCTTCACTGGTAATTTTAAATAAACCAATATCACCGGTATGAGTCACATGGGTACCACCACAAAGCTCGACAGAAAACTCACTCATGCTGAGTACACGCACTTCATCGCCGTACTTCTCACCAAATAAAGCCATTGCACCAGCCGCTTTAGCCTCTTCTGGTTTCATAATATTTGTATCAACCAGGTGGTTTAAACGAATATGTTGATTCACCAGGTGTTCTATTTCTTTTAACTGTTCAGCTGTAATCGCTTCCGAATGTGAAAAGTCAAAACGTAAACGTTCTGCCTGAACTTGCGAACCTTTTTGCGTAACATGTTCACCTAAGATTGTTCGTAATGCAGCATGCAGTAAATGTGTTGCTGAATGGTTAGCCTTGATGGCTTGGCGACGTTCATTATCAACATGTGTAGTAACGGTATCACCAACTTTTAAAGAACCTTCAACCACTTCACCATAGTGACCAAAGACCGCGGCCCCCTGCTTTTGTGTATCTTTAACTTCAAACTTAGATTTACCGCAGGTTAAAGTTCCTGTATCGCCAATTTGACCACCTGACTCTGCATAGAAAGGGGTTTCTTCTAAAACCAGCATGGCGGGCTGATTTTTCACTAACGCATCAACCTCTTTGCCTTCAACATAAATCGCTTTTATTTTCGACTGACCTTCTAAATATTCATAACCAGTGAAGGTAGTTTCACCTTCGATATCTAATGCTTCTTCGTAATGACCACCAAAAGTACTGGCTGCACGTGCTCGTTCACGTTGTGCTTGCATCTCTTTGTCAAACCCAACCATGTCTAAGGTTAACTCTCGTTCACGCGCAATATCATTGGTTAAATCAGCAGGGAAACCATAAGTATCGTAAAGTTTAAAAACAATCTCGCCGGAAATTTCTTTTCCTTTCATATTGCTGATTGCATCTTCTAAAATCGCCATGCCTTTTTCTAATGTTTCAGCAAACCGTTCTTCTTCCTGGTGTAATGCTTTTTCAACCTTAGCTTGTGCTTGCTTTAACTCCGGGTAAGCCTCACCCATTTCTTTCACTAATGGCTTAACCAGTTTATAAAAGAAAGCGTCTTTTTGACCCAGGTTATGGCCATGACGAATGGCTCGACGAATAATGCGGCGCAGTACATAACCACGTCCTTCATTTGATGGCAGCACACCATCAACAATTAAAAAACTACAAGAACGGATATGATCAGCGATAACTTTTAACGAGTTATTATCTTTATCTTTACAATTTGTTTCTTTTGCAACCGCAGCAATTAAGTTCTGGAATAAATCAATATCATAATTGCTATGACCATTTTGCATAATTGCAGCAAGACGCTCCAGCCCCATACCCGTATCAACTGAAGGTTTAGGTAATGGATTTAGTTTTCCATTCTTGTCACGATCGTATTGCATGAACACCAGGTTCCAGATTTCAATATAACGATCACCGTCTTCTTCAGGTGTACCTGGAGGACCACCAGCAACGTCTTCACCATGGTCATAAAAAATTTCAGTACATGGGCCACACGGTCCGGTATCACCCATAGACCGCCTTTCTTGTCGCCGGTTCGGGTAAAGCTGTTTTTATCAACACCAATTTCATTTAACCAGATGTCCGCTGCTTCATCATCACTCTCATAAACCGTTACCCAGAGCTTTTCTTTAGGCAGTTGTAATACTTCGGTTAAAAATGTCCAGGCATAATTAATCGCATCACGCTTAAAGTAATCACCAAAACTAAAATTACCCAGCATTTCAAAAAAGGTATGGTGACGCGCGGTATAGCCGACGTTTTCCAAATCATTGTGTTTACCACCGGCACGTACGCAACGTTGCGATGAGGTTGCACGTACATAGTTACGCTTATCCTGGCCAAGAAAAACATCTTTAAATTGAACCATGCCAGCATTTGTAAATAAAAGAGTAGGATCATTACCGGGAACCAGTGAACTTGAAGCAACAACTTCATGTTCCTGTTCCTTAAAGAAATCTAAAAAGGCTTGTCTTAAATCTGCACTGGTTTTAATACTGGTAATCATCAGCTTCTATACTTCTAAATTAGTTTTAGTTACTTGTTATTTAATCAAACTCTGAATGACTCACTGCATAACGCGTTTGTTCACTGGAAAACCCGCGTGACTGTAAAAACCGACTTTGCCGCATTTTCTCTTTCATGTCACTGGGAATTTCAGAACCGTACTTCCTGGTTCTAACCGCTAATGCGCTTTCACTCCACTTAAGCTCACGCTCATCCAAAAACGCCCCGATCATAGCATCACTGACACCTTTTTGGCGTAATTCGGCACGAATTTTTAAAGGACCAGAGCCCCTGTTAAAGCGTTGATTAATAAAGGCTTCGGTAAAACGTTCATCACTTAGCAAATTTTGATCGTTAAGACGCTGTAAGGCAGCCGAAACATCATCTGCCTCGTAACCTTTTGCTGTTAATTTTTGAAATAATTCATGGGTCGCGTGTTCACGGCGGGATAAATAATCCATCGCCGCTTCACGGATTGAGCGGGGTGTTTTTGCCATCAATGCGACTCTAAAACTATAAAGATTAGATCAGCCTGGCGGCTGATCTAACTCGTTGCGGTTAATTAGGCTTCGACCAGCTCTTCGCCTTTAGTGCCTTTCTCTTCTTTAACCGCTTTCGCTTTTGCCTTTTCTTCGGCTATCTCTTCTTCAGGCATATCCGATGGCAACATAATAGCGCGGACTTTAGCTTCAATGTCTTCCGCCATTTCAGGGTGCTCTTTAAGGTAATTACGTACATTATCTTTACCCTGACCAATACGGTCACCGTTGTAGCTATACCAGGCGCCGGCTTTATCAACGATGTCATGTTGTACACCTAAATCGATAATCTCGCCTTCACGTGATATTCCTTCACCGTAAAGTAAATCAAACTGGACTTGTTTAAATGGCGGTGCCACCTTGTTTTTAACTACTTTCACCCGGGTTTCATTACCTAAAATTTCATCGCCCTTCTTAATCGCGCCAATACGACGAATGTCTAAGCGGACTGATGAATAGAATTTAAGTGCATTACCACCTGTTGTAGTTTCAGGGTTACCAAACATGACACCAATTTTCATACGGATCTGGTTAATGAAAATAACCAGCGTATTTGAGCGTTTAATATTCGCAGTCAGCTTACGTAAGGCTTGTGACATTAAGCGGGCTTGCAAACCCATGTGCGAATCACCCATATCACCTTCAATTTCTGCTTTTGGTGTTAAAGCCGCAACCGAGTCAATGACGATAACGTCAACCGCGGCAGAACGGACTAACATGTCGGTGATTTCTAAAGCTTGCTCACCGGTATCCGGTTGAGAAACCAGTAACTCATCAACATCAACACCCAATTTCTCAGCATAAACAGGATCAAGCGCATGCTCAGCATCAACGAATGCCGCTGTGCCTCCAAGCTTTTGCATCTCGGCAACCACGTGTAAAGTCAGGGTCGTTTTACCTGATGATTCCGGACCATAGATCTCAATCACCCGGCCTTTGGGTAAACCACCAATACCCAGGGCAACGTCCAGCCCCAGTGAACCGGTTGAAACCGACTCGATATCACGTGGGCCATCGTTATCCCCCATACGCATTACCGAGCCCTTACCGAATTGCTTTTCAATCTGGCTCATCGCCGCACTTAATGCTTTTTGCTTATCATCAGTTGCCATGCTTTTTCTCCTTACATGTGCTTTTGCTATTTCTTAACTATCGTTGGTCCTCCGCCCTGCCCCTTGTATCCGTCTTGTATCCGCCAGGCAGCGCAGTACTCGTCAACTCTGGAACTAACTTTAGACAATACATTTGACTATGTCAATATTTTTTATCACCTAGATATTTTTTATTTACTAATACTTTTTATCAGGCTTCCAATAATTGATCTATAATCACCGCAGACATCGGCAAATATTGACTAAGACAATGACTAATAAGGAAAAAATGAAACTGGACGTGAAATGGGCCACGCGCCAGCGTCTCGAGTACATTGAGATCATGGCCTATTACGCTGGGATCATCAGCCGCTCCGAGGTCGCCGAGGCCTTTGGTATCTCCGATGCCGCCGCCACCAAGGACTTGAAGCTTTACAACGACCTCGCTCCGGATAATCTACTCTACAAACATGCCGTGTTTGGCTTTGTGCCTGCGGAGGGATTTAGCGAGATTTTTTCCGACCTGTCTCCGGC
>CAMYJG010000073.1 GCA_947258695.1 uncultured Ectothiorhodospiraceae bacterium
AAACTTAAACCTTTACGTTTAGCATAATCTTCAACCTGATCTTTATTTATCTTACCTACCCCAAAGTAGCTTGAGTCCGGATGACTAAAGTACCATCCACTTACCGAGGCCGCTGGCCACATAGCATAGCTTTCGGTCAGTTCAACACCCGCGTTATTTTCTGCATCAAGTAATTGCCATAACAAGGGTTTTTCCGTGTGATCGGGACAAGCTGGATAACCTGGCGCTGGACGAATACTTGAATAATCTTCTTTAATTAATTTTTGGTTATCAAAATCTTTTTCCATACCACTAGATGGTGTCCACGAGCCAGCTTCATAGCCCCAGTTTAGGTGTCGAACACGATCATGCATATGTTCGGCAAAGGCTTCTGCTAAACGATCAGCCAATGCTTTCAACATAATTGAACGATAATCATCATGATCTTTTTCAAAGCGTTGTACGTGTTCATCAATACCCAGACCTGCGGTCACAACAAACGCGCCGACATAATCTTTTTTGCCTGTATCTTTTGGCGCAACAAAATCAGCCAGGCACCGGTTCGGTTTTCCAGGTGGCCGTTCAGTTTGTTGGCGCAAGTGACTTAGGGTTAACTTAACTTCATCACGCTTATCATTGGTATACACTTCAATGTCGTCATCATTAACACTGTTTGCCGGGAACATGCCAACTACTGCACGCGCTTTTAGCCAGCGCTCATCGATAATTTGCGCTAACATTTCTTGCGCGTCATCAAATAACTTCTGAGCTTCTTCACCTTTTTCGGAATCGTTTAAGATTTTTGGATAAGAACCTTTCAATTCCCAGGTATGGAAAAAAGGCGTCCAGTCAATATACGGCACTAAAAATTCTAATGGCATATCATCAAACACTTGGAGTCCTAAATCATTAGGGACTGGCGGTGTATAGCTTTCCCAATCAATGCTTAATTTATTTGCACGTGCTTGTTGCAGACTTAACCATTTTGTTTGTGCACGACGTCCAGCGTGTGCAACCCGAACTTTTTCATAATCAGCACGTAACTCGTTTACAAAACCATCTTTCAAATCTTTACTGATTAAGTTTTGAGCGACACCAACGGCACGTGATGCATCCTTAACCCAAACACTTGGGCCATGATAATTGTGCTCTATTTTTACAGCGGTATGCGCTTTTGAGGTTGTTGCCCCACCTATCATCATTGGAATATCAAAGCCAAGACGCTCCATCTCTTTAGCCATGTGTACCATTTCATCGAGTGACGGCGTGATTAATCCACTCAAGCCAATGATATCAACATTTTCTTCTTTGGCTTTTTTAAGAATATCATTCGCCGCTACCATGACACCCATATCAACCACTTCAAAGTTATTACATTGCAGTACAACACTGACAATGTTTTTACCGATGTCATGTACATCACCTTTAACGGTAGCCATTAATATTTTCCCGTTACTTTGTGATGCGCCATCTTTTTCAGCTTCTATAAATGGTAATAAATAGGCAACCGCTTTTTTCATTACCCGAGCAGATTTAACCACCTGCGGTAAAAACATTTTTCCATCACCAAATAAGTCACCTACCACGTTCATGCCATCCATAAGCGGGCCTTCGATTACCTGGATAGGTTCGTCGAATGCCTGTCTTGCTTCTTCGGTGTCTTCTTCAACAAAGCTATCAATACCTTTTACCAAGGCATGTTCTATACGCTTGGCAACCGGCAAATTCCGCCATTCTAAATCTTCTTCTTTTTTCGCCGCGCTGCCATCACCCTTGTATTTATCAGCAATATCTAGCAAACGCTCAGTTGCGTCGTCACGACGATTTAAAACCACATCTTCAACACATTCGCGTAATTCTTCCGGTAAATCATCATATACCGCTAACTGGCCGGCATTCACAATCCCCATGTCCATACCGGCTTTAATCGCGTGGTATAAAAAGACAGCATGAATTGCTTCACGCACCGGGTTGTTACCGCGGAAAGAAAAGGATACGTTTGAAACACCACCACTCACCATGGCATGCGGTAAAGTGTTTTTAATCGCGCGTGTTGCTTCGATAAAATCTACACCATAGGTGTTGTGTTCTTCTATACCCGTTGCAACCGCAAAAATATTTGGATCAAAAATAATATCTTCAGGCGGGAAATTAACTTTTTCAGTTAAAACTTTATAAGCACGGGTACAAATTTCAATTTTTCGTTGCTCAGTATCTGCCTGTCCCGTTTCGTCAAAGGCCATGACGATGATAGCAGCACCATACTGACGACATAACTTCGCTTGCTGAATAAAGTTCTCTTCACCTTCTTTTAGTGAAATAGAATTAACGATACCTTTACCCTGGATACACTTTAAACCTTCTTCAATGATCGGCCACTTGGATGAATCAATCATCACCGGTACCCGTGAAATATCCGGTTCAGATGCAATCAGGTTTAAAAATGTTTTCATTGCATGCTCACCATCCAGCATGCCTTCATCCATATTAACGTCGATGATCTGTGCTCCGTTTTCAACTTGATCACGGGCAACACTTAATGCCTCATCATATTCTTCTTCTAAAATTAATCGTTTGAACTTAGCAGAACCGGTTACATTGGTTCGCTCACCAACGTTAACAAATAAAGAGTCTTCAGAAATATTACATGGCTCTAAGCCACTTAAGCGGCACTCAACAGGAATCTCAGGAATTTTACGCGGCGGATGTTTACTCACAGCTTTGGCAATTGCTTCAATATGCGCCGGCGTTGTTCCACAACAGCCACCGATGATATTCAGGTAACCATTTTTTGCCCAGTCTTCAATTTCAGCCGCCATTTGTTCGGGTGATTCATCATACTCACCAAACTCGTTCGGTAAACCCGCATTAGGATGCGTATTAATATGACAGTTCGCCAGGCCAGCTATTTCTTCGATGTAAGGGCGTAATTCTTTCGCCCCTAAAGCACAGTTAAAACCAAAACTAATCGGGTTAATGTGGTTCAGTGAATTCCAGAAAGCTTCGGCTGTTTGACCAGATAAGGTACGGCCCGAGGCATCGGTAATGGTGCCTGAAATCATGACAGGTAATGTCATGTTATGTTTTTCAAAATACTCTTCTATTGCAAATAGCGCGGCCTTGGCATTTAAAGTATCAAAAATGGTTTCAACCAGGATTATGTCGGCGCCACCATCTACCAGTCCGCTCATCGATTCCAGGTAAGCGTCTTTTAATTGATCAAACGTAATATTACGGAAGCCAGGATTGTTTACATCTGGCGAAATACTACAGGTACGATTAGTCGGGCCTAAAACACCGGCAACAAAACGCGGTTTACCCTCAACTTTAGCCTCAATATCATCACAGGCTTGACGAGCCACCTTTGCTGCTTGCTTATTGATTTCATATACCAGCTCTTGCATATCATAATCAGCCATTGATATAGAGGTAGCGTTGAAGGTATTTGTCTCAACTATATCGGCGCCCGCTTCAAGATAAGCGGTATGAATATCTTTGATAATTTGTGGCTGTGTCAGAACCAGCAGGTCATTATTGCCTTTTACATCAGAAGGCCAATCCGCAAAGCGCTCGCCGCGGTATCCGGCTTCATCCAGTTTATAGGTTTGGATCAAGCTGCCCATTGCGCCATCAAGAATGAGAATACGATCTTTTAGAAGCTGTTTAATGTCTGTCATGAGTGTCTTTTTTACTAGAAATCGAAGTAATATATAAGAATGCGCAAATATACCAGATAATCGGCTATTGTGCCCCTTAAACTGGATATCGGCTAAGACAGGATGTATGCAGAGCTAACTAACCCTACAAGCTATAAGCTTGAAAATTGTATTCCTGATTTGGTTTTTGAAGTAGCCTTCGCTTTATACATTTCATTGTCGGCTTTTTTAACCAGGGTTTCATAGTCGACAAATCTATCCGGGCCAGTATCGACTATGCCTAAACTAAACGACACATTTTTAGTGTCAACCGCATTAAATTCATTGACCAGGCGTTCTCTTATTAACTCTGAGGTTTCAATAGAAGTGTGAGGCAAAATAATACAAAATTCATCGCCACCATAACGGCAACCAATATCCGTTTCGCGAATTGCTTTTCGAACTATGTCGCCGACTGACGCCAGGATCTTATCGCCAGCCTGATGACCCTCGGTATCATTGATTTGTTTAAAGTCATTTAGATCAAAATAAAACAACGTTACTGATTCATGGTATCTTTCTGCATTCGATAATTCACGCCGTAAGTGTTCATAGAAAGCATGCTGATTATATAATCCGGTCAAACTATCACGTAAAGATAATTCTTTTAATTGTTTTGTCTTTGTCGCAACAGTTTCCTGAAGTGTATTACTGTATGAGAGCAACTCTTCACGTGCAGTATCAACTTCATTAACTAAACTGGAGATATAGGTATCCAATACAAGCTGTACATCAAAGGTAACAATTTTATCTACAGCAACACGTATTTTCTCAATATCAATGAAATTTACCTTATCTCCCATGTGCATAAAGAAAGTATTATTGATCACTTTTTGCAATTGATATATGGCAGCCAGGTATAGTTTTGAGGGAACACCAATACGTTGATGAACTTTACCAATACGCAAACGTCGATTGACATACTCCATGTCGTAATGGCCATCAAACAAATCCAATACATATCTATGCATTGCACTTTCAAGTCTACGGAAGGTTTCTGCATCACCAATTAGCAATGCAATTTCAGGGATTTTTAATTGATTATCATAAAATGTTTTAACAATACCACTGAGGTATTTTGCAATCATAGGTTTATGAGAACACAATAATTTTGAATCTTCATCTGTAAAATCAAGTAATTTTTTACGTTTTTCAATTTCAAGATGAGTAATCTGCAATTGTTCCGCAAGCGTTTTATTTACTTTTTCCATTTATCTTTTCAGCTATTCAGGTTTAACATAAACAGAAGAAATATAAAAACCGCGGCGTTTTTTAGTTTTTGATTTTGCTTTATACATTTCGTTATCAGCGGCATTTAATAATTTCTCATAATCTACAAATTCATCGGGGCCAACTGCTGCCATACCCATACTGAAGCTGACTCCACGCATATCATCAACTCTAAAATTTTTGACCAGCCGTTTAGCAAAAACATCGGCTTCTTCCAGCGAGGAGTGTGGCAATATTAAAGCGAATTCATCACCACCATAACGAAAAGCTATATCGCTCTCACGCATGCTGTCATGAATTATTTTACCCGCTGCCAGCAGTACCTCATCGCCCTCCTGGTGACCTTGCTTATCATTAATAGCTTTGAAACCATTCAAATCAAAATAACAAAGCACCAGTGATTCCCGGTAACGTTCAGCATTTGAAATTTCTTTACGCAAATAATCAAAGAAAGCTCGCTGATTGTATAAACCCGTTAACATGTCACGCATAGAAAGCTCTTCAAGTTCACGCGTTCTGTCTTCTATCTTTTTTTCCAGTGAATTTGCATACTCTTTCAACTCTTCCCTTGCCGCATCGACCTGGTTAACCAAACTTGAATAATACGTATCAAGGACAAATTGCATATCAAACATCAGGATTTTATTGATTGCCTGGCGTAGTGAGAACATATCCATAAAATCTTTATCGCCCATCTCATACATCGCAACAGTGTTAAGCAAATTTAATTGCAGCTGGTAAACACCAGACAAATAGAGATCGGTTGAAACCCCGATACGCTGATGAACCAAACCAATTCTTAAACGTTTACTGACATAGTCTTCATCATAATGACCGTCGAACAGCTCCAGAACATATCGATTCATAGAACTATTTAAACGTCGCATGCTTTCAGCATCACCAATGATTGAGGTAACATCAGAATAAGAAGTCAAAAAATCATAAAAATTTTTCACAATGCCCGCAACATGCTTAGCAATAATAGGCTTATACGCTAATAGAACTTCCGCATCTTTTTTTGTGAAACTGAGGAAATGTTTACGTCTTTCTATTTCTTGTTTTGATATGTTTAACTGTTCAGCTAATGTCTGATTTAAATTGTGCATAAAAATCCATATAAATCGTATTACTGATTTAATTTATCGACCAACACATTGAATAACTTAATAAATTTCTATAAAAGAATTACATTTACTAAGTGTAATATCAGCTGAAATATCAATACCAGGGAAACAACAACGATAAGAACACCAAACATCTTAGCTGGCTTGCCTTTAATGACGATAACCGTGAAGGGAAAACGTGGTTTCGCAGAAGAGAGTATTGGAGGGATTTTTGCAGAGGCTATAGTTCGGTAACCAAACCAGCTGGCATAACTA
>CAMYJG010000074.1 GCA_947258695.1 uncultured Ectothiorhodospiraceae bacterium
AACATACCAACAAGCAAGGCACCACAAGCAAAGGGAACTGCAAATGGCCAGTAATCAACAAAAACCACCGGCTAGAAAAATAAACCACGTCGCCTCAGCCAAGAGAGTTGAAAGAACTGGCAAGGTTAATAGTGCCACCAAAACCAGTTGCACGAATGTTGCGCTAAAAGCCCATTACGTTGATCACTGGGAAACACCCATGGCAGGTACCACCTTTAACCTATACCTGAATAATAAACTCATTCTCAACAAAGCCAGACTCGCCGGTTATGATGACTCCAAAAATGAACCTGGCACCTATGTACATGAATGCGCTGAGCCAGGTGAAATACGTTTCGAAATTACCTCCGAATTCACTGAAGGCGAAATCATCAGCCTGAAAAAATCCATACGCGACATACTGGATCCACCCTACAAACAACTGCTCACCAGCATGATTCCCTACCAAAAAGAATGGGAGAAAAACCGCTTTATTGCCACTTTCAAATCACTAAGACGCGGCAAAAATAATTACGAGAAAGATGTCGCTAAATCAGTCAAAGAAATGTTCACCCTAAAATACTGGGAAGAAGTGGGTGATGACATCAGTAAATTTGCCGGCAAAACCGCAGCTGCCGCCAGCGAAGCCGTTGATGACCAAATTGAACAACTAGGTAAGACCTATGATGACACCAAAAAAGCCATAACGGATGCTGGCGACAAAATCAGTGAACGCGGCTTCATCCCCTGGTTTTCAGAAGAAATTAAAGAAGTCAATGACGACGCCATAGAAAACCTGGAAGAACTTCAGGACGACCTTGAGAAATTCAGCAAGGATACCGAAGAATTTCTTAAAGACGCCCAGGCTGTCTTTAAGCATCGTAAACGTATACTCGACGCACCTAATATGATTCTGGAAAGCCGGGTAGACGATCTGGAAAAATTCATTGACGAAGTCATCAATGAACTCGAACCGGAACTGGCCAAACAAATAAAAGACAGTGACCGCTGGCAAACCACTATAGAACTACTCTACGACCGCGAGGCTATTGGAATTCCTATTGTTTACCTGAATCGAATGCTGGAGATTATTCCACCCAATTTTTATGCCGAAAAATTCAGCTACCTGGGTGTGACTATTGCTGTTGAAATCGCCTTGATCGTGATTTTAGCTTTACTCGGTGGTGCAGGCGCCGCTGCTCGAATAGCCACACTGACAGCACGACTCGCTTCCCTGGCTAGCAAATCAAAAAAAGTGAAAGCCGGTGTAGAGGCAATGGACAAGCTAATCGCAATGCTGAAAGCATTTGGTAAAGCCATTGGTAAAATAGAGCAAACGGCCACCAAACTCACCGCTTCAAGACGTGGCGCGATGAAACTCGCCACCACGGGGCAAAAGAAACCAGCCACCATTAAACGCAAGAAAGACCCTAAGCGGAAAAAATGTAAGAAACCGAATTACAAACGAGGGAAGATAACTTATAAAGAAGAAACAGTCATAAATCTCCGGACTAGTGCCGATGGTAGACCTAAACCGCTATTAGGTCCTAATGGCTACACTCATTAATAATGAAAAAGTCTTCTTTTAAATATAAATATGTAATATTAATGGTATAAAGATGAGCAAACACCTAGATAATTTTAACAAAGCAAACCCTGGCCACATTAAGAATGATATAAAGATGCAAGTACACCATCTTATTTCTAAAGCTTCCATGAATCACCCAGCATTAAATGGAAAAGGCAAAATTATAAAAGATAAAGGGTATGATATTGATAGTATTGATAACCTAGTCGCACTTCCTAATGAATACCAAGGAGCTTGTCACCTAGAAGTACAACTGCACCGATCAAATCATACTAATGCAGATAAAACCAAGGAAGGACACCCAATAAGTTACCATAAAAGAGTCGCATCTATCGTAAATGAACATTTCAGTAAACCCTATCCAAGTCTAGATCAATACTGTGATTCTCGTAAACTACAAAAGAAAATGAACGATATATCTTCCGACATACTGAGATTAATTAAAAAATTTCGATTATCATTAACCAAAAAAGAAATTTCTGACTGCTTTAAAAAAGACAATGAAGAAGGCTGCAGGCAATTAAAATTAGGCGAAGGTATTAGGATATTTGAAAAACATGAAGTCAATAATCTCAAATGCTCCATGGAGAACAGATCTGGTAAACGAGGAAAACATTTTAAAGACATTAAAAAATATACATTAAAAGTTGGTTATTAATATGTACAATTACAATCAAGACTATTTTATTTTAGTTGATGACTTTTCTAAAGAAGATATTAACTTAGAATACAGCATGGGTACTTATGGTTCATTACGGTCATCTCAGTTACATGATGGCCCCTTAAATAAACCTCTGAAATTTATAATCGATAAAGAAAACTGGATGAAAGGCCGCAAACCAGATAGCGCCATATTACTTGGAAACGGCCTAATTATTAAAGATGACCTTAAACCTTATTTTATAACTTTAGGCCAGCACGACATTGTTATGCATAACGTATTTTTCGAAGACCCAGATGAAACATTGCATGAAGGATTTTGGTTTATTCCTACACCAATAAAGCCAAAGGAATGGCTCGATACTGAGAAAAGTGAACTAGATCGGCGTGATGAAGAAGGTGAAGATAACAGCATATTCAATATCAATAAATATGTATTTGATAATTACATCCTAAACGCTATCAATGAAAAACAACGCCAATATTTTAAAATGCCGTTCGATGAATATGGGTTAACACAACAAGTATTACACAAAACAATCGCTCAGGATCTAATTAAATTAAAAAATCGTAATTTTAAATTCATACCGCTCTCATTATTTGAAAGCTCAATGGGATTTCAGGGCCCTCTCCCTGAATTTGCCATATAACAAGGACATAATACAACACTTAACATCACCTTGATTTAGATACCGACAAATATTACCTCCGACTCTTCTTCATTAGCATTAACCATATGATCTATTGACACCATCTCTTATAAAATGAATATATTTAGTACACTTCATTTCCTGCTTGCCACGACCAAAGCACAAAGAAAACAATTGTATACCGAGCAATTGTTTGATGAACTCACAGGAGATACCGACATCGAATCGGTAAAATCTTTACTTATGCTGGGAGTTAATATTCATGCTGTCGATGATTGTGAACGTTCTTTGAGAAGAACATTGGACACCCATAAATTAAAATACAGGACATATATGTCCTGTATACTCTGTAGTATTTGATTTTCCTGCAGAAAAATTATCTGACTGAGCCTGACTTTTCTTCAGGATAATACTGTAGACAAAAAGGGAAATCTAAGAATTGGCGTAGAAACTGAGGTTGCTGATGGACAACGTTTAGGCCACCCATCTCTTGTAGGCAAGGATGGCGCGCGGAGCGGTGGAGAGATCAAACTTAATGGTGAAACTGGAAAATGGCGAATCAATGATCGCTCAGGTCGATTTAGCCGTGGTCGCACTAAAGCCGAAAGAACAAAAATTTTAGATAATGTTCAAAAATTGTTTATTGACGCAGGGCTTGATGCAGGAGTGAAATATTAATGTCAAAAGAAATTAACGTATTAGAAGATTTTTTTAATCAAGATATATTTGACCGCGACGAGATTGAGGTTGAAACTTTCCTTGGTGACTACACCGATGCTCAGATATTTGACAACTTAATAAGAAAATTACAAATTAGTTCGCTACCTGATTCAAAGATCGATAGTGACGATATCTCATGGAAGCTGGGACGTATAATGGGTGATTATAACAAAATTCCAACCGATAAACTTATTATCTTTAAGTTAACCGAGTTCAGTTTAGATATGAAAATCGCTTACATGAGTTTTTTATCAGGATATTGGGATGAAGCCACACCTGATTTGGATTCCATGATATCTTTTTCAACATTTGTTACAAACCTAATAAATAGTAACAATAAAAATGAAAAGCTAGTTGAGTTATCAGTAGAGGCTATTGCTGTTGCTTACGGAAATAATAAAGATATATTTGACCAAAATAATTTACTCCTTGGAAAAATAAATGATATTAAAAAATATACAGTAAATAACTTGCCTAATTGCCCAGGCAAAGAACTTCTGTCTAGGCTATAGTTTCTTAATTAAATCTTCCAATATCACTTTAAATGAAAACTGAAAAAATCGGGGCAGAGTGGCCCGGTCTTCCAAATATAACCATTTGATTTATATTAACATATAGAAATAAGCAACAACATCAAAATCACCGTATAATAAAACAATAATCACAACAAGCTAATACAAGGATAGTTAGCATGACGCTCTATGACATAAAACCCCGATTCCAGGCATTACTACGCCCATTAGTTAAACAATTGGCTTCGATGGGTATCACAGCTAACCAGGTTACGATTGCAGCGGAACCAAAGGGAAATAGGACATCCATTTATTCAAATATCGAAAACCTACCTATTAATTTTTGAGTAATTTACGTATGTACACCACTTCTAAATGAGCACTACACTATTTAACAATTTAGATCAGGAAAATGATCCATTATGGATAGCAAAAGAATTTTTTAACTCAATAAACAATATGTTTTTTTTACGTACAATTGGCTATCTAATTGAAGGCAAAAGCTATGGAGACGAATACAGTGATTGTGAATTTCCTGATAACTTGGAAGATGATGAAGTACCGTTTGAAGGCGTTCGATTCAGGTATCATGATGATGAAGTTGTAGTGACAGAGGAATCTTTTAAAGACTGCCTAAGTTTGGCATGTAAGAAGTATGCAGAAATTAATCCTGATAAATCTTCTGCAATAAAAAACCTGCTCTCACGCCTGCAATAATGATTCAATAGGTACGAGACAGCCCTTACCTTTTTCCTTATGGTCCTCACCCATCCTTTCATTAATATAGAGCATACTATGAAAACAATATTTATTTGGATCTTTGTCTTTCTCCTATCAATAATACCTGTAGGATTTTTTTATAATGCAATTAAAATATGTGACATTATGGGGTGGCCTTACCGTGAAGGCGCCTGCAGTTTTAATCTAATATTTGGCCTGATCCCAACCACGTCTGCGATTCTGGCAACTCTTTTCATGTTCGTTCGAAGCAAAAATAACAATAATAAAGGCAAAGAATAATATTGAATACCCTCCCCGGGTCAGAGAACAATTCCTTCTAATATTAAAGTATATTGCTCTCTGACCCGAACGGCACTGATACTAAACTTAAAGTGTTTTTATAAATTCGATCAAGTCTGATTTTTCCCGCTTGCTGAAACTAGCACCATAGTCATGCCCTGTGTTCAGGTTTCCTGATTGTGTGGTATCAAACCATTGAGCGAACACGCTTTTTCTTGATTTAAACCCAACATGGCCTGGATCGAATTCACGGGTTCCTTTCCAGAAGCCGGCTTCGCGTAACTCAGGTTTTGTTAATAACATTGAAAGTGTACGTACTGAACCATTGTGCAGGTAAGGTGCTGTTGCCCAGATACCATTTAATGGGCGTGCCTTATATCCGGCAACATCTTCAGTGGGTTCCTTACCCGGGGCATAAAAACGAAAGCCGCTGTAGGCTAGTTTCTCGGCATCAGATAATGGGGGTTCGATTTCCTCAAGCGCTCTTTTGACAGTTAGACCCACGACCGCGCTTTGTGCAAAGGTTCGTGGTAAAAATTGTTCACCAAACACTGAAGCCAATACCGGACCTACATCAATCAATGGCGACTGGAATATTTCATCCGCAGTATTAGGGTCTGTGCCGATTTCATCCAGCGGAATGTTATAGGTTTTGATGAATTCTTTTCCGTACAGGTTATCCTCAACAGGTGTCAGCGGGTATTGCCCATTCTCATCCGGCAATGTGTGACAGCTAACACAAGTATAACCATTCTCATCCGCCGTCTTATAAATTACTTCACCACGCTTGGCTTTTCTTTGGTTAATTTTTTTAAGGATTTTTTCTGGCCATTTTGGCGATTTGAGATCGCGCA
>CAMYJG010000075.1 GCA_947258695.1 uncultured Ectothiorhodospiraceae bacterium
GGTGGTTTGAGCTACCTGGGATCGCTGGCAAAGAATACGCCGACTGCAGCCAACATTAAAGCGTATGCCAAGATCGTGCGTGAACGCTCGGTGCTACGTCAGTTGATTCGTGTTTCCACCGATATCGCAGAATCGGCTTATAACCCTGATGGACGTACCAGTGCTGAGTTACTCGATCAGGCAGAAAGTAAAGTCTTTGATATTGCCGAACAAGGCGCGCGATCGGGTGGTGGTTATCAAAATATTAAAGACCTGTTAGTTAAAGCGGTCGACAGAATTGATACCTTGTATCAAAGTGATACTGCGTACACCGGCATACCCACCGGTTTTGATGATTTCGATAACATGACCTCCGGCTTACAAAAAGCAGACCTGGTCATTATTGCCGGTCGGCCTTCAATGGGTAAAACCTCTTTTGCTATGAACCTGGTAGAGAATGCCGCTATTAAGCACAAACAACCAGTTGCGGTTTTCAGTATGGAAATGCCGGGTGATCAACTGGTGATGCGGATGATGGCCTCACTTGGTCGTATCGATTCAAACAAAATTCGTACTGGTAAGCTTGATGATGCCGACTGGCCAAGATTAACCTCGGCAGTGGGCATATTAAATGATGCACCAATTTTTATTGATGACACACCCGGTTTAAATCCCATGGAAGTACGTGCCCGTGCCCGACGTATTATGCGTGAACATGGCCTGGGTATGATCGTGATCGATTACCTGCAGTTGATGCAATCAGCGAAAAGCAGTGGTGAAAACAGGGCGACAGAAATTTCTGAGATATCACGTTCATTAAAAGGGTTAGCCAAAGAACTCGGCGTACCTGTTCTTGCTTTATCACAGTTAAACCGTGGTTTAGAGCAGCGACCCAATAAACGGCCTATTATGTCTGACTTGCGTGAGTCTGGTGCGATAGAGCAGGATGCCGATTTAATCGTGTTTATTTACCGTGACCAGGTTTATAACGAAGATAGCCCGGACAAAGGTACGGCTGAAATCATTATCGGTAAACAACGTAACGGGCCGATTGGTATGGCGCGTTTAACCTTCCTTGGTCAGTATACCCGTTTCGAAAGTCACACCAACTCCGCAGGGTATGACGAGGAATATTAATGGCATCCAGTTCTGTTGCTAAAACAAAGGCTGTTATTAATCTTACTGCATGTCAACACAACCTTAGTGTCGCAAAACAAGCTGCTCCCGGTTCAAAATGTATTGCTATTATTAAAGCCAATGCCTATGGCCACGGTATGGTTGAAGTGGCGAATGCATTATATGATGCCGATGCTTTTGGCGTGGCGCGTATAGAAGAAGTGATACAATTACGCGATGCGGGTATTTCAAAACCGATTTTATTGTTAGAAGGTTTCACTTCGAAAGAAGAACTTGAGCTGGTTCGTCTTCATAATATTGATTGTGTTCTGCAAAATAAACATCAACTTCAGTTACTGGATGATTCCCCAGGTGATGCCATAACGGTATACATTAAAATTGATACTGGCATGCACCGCCTGGGATTTAATCCTGAAGAGTTAAACGATGTTTCTCAATGGTGTGAACAATCATCAAGCATCAATAAACCTGTTAGGTATATGACACATTTTGCTAATGCTGATGACAAGCATGATGATAAAACATTAAAACAACTTGATACGTTTTATAAAAGTATTGATGGTTTAAGTGCGGATGAAAATAGCATTGCAAATTCAGCGGCTATCCTTGGCTGGCCACAAAGCCATAGTGATTGGAACCGTCCCGGCATTATGTTGTACGGTGTATCACCCTTTGTTAATAGTACTGCCGATGAACATAATCTAAAACCGGTCATGACGTTATCTTCGTACCTTATTGCAGTGAAACAAGTTAAAAAAGGCGAAAGCATTGGTTATGGAGGCACTTATGTTTGTGAGCAAGATAAAACCATTGGTGTTGTTGCAATAGGCTATGGTGATGGTTATCCACGCCATGCCAAAACCGGAACACCTGTTTTAGTTAATAACAAAAGGTGTGATTTACTTGGTCGGGTTTCGATGGATATGATTTGTGTTGACCTTGATGATCAAACTAATGCACAGGTTGGTGATCCGGTTGTATTATGGGGTGAAGGTTTGCCGGTTGAAACTATTGCAGAATATGCGGGCACGATTGGGTATGAATTGTTGTGTGGAGTGACGAATAGGGTGGAGTTTGAATATTTGGATTAGCTCAGTTTTGTCATTCCGGACTTGATCCGGAATCTAGTTGTATAAGATCACTTTCACCCGCAGGGCACAAGTGCTTGTGCAAAAGAAAGGTACCAAAGAAAAAGACACTCGGAAACTTGTTGGAATTTCCAATTCCAATACCCTACGCTTTAAAACTGAAACAGGCGCTCGCCAACTCGCACGGCGCTCCGCGCTTTATCGTGCTCAAACAAAGGCTTCACTATGTTCATGTTTAATTTTAAATACTCTGCTGCGTTTAACGAGGGTAAGCCTTACTCAAAGTTTAGTGGTATGATGACAGCTGCCGACCCAAAGGCGATATTACTAAATACAACATTATCCTCCCTGTAAGCGGACATTAAGCTGATAATGAATCAATGAAAAATATTATTCATAACTGGCATAACAAAACCTCTGATCAGACATTATCTGAACTGGAAACAACGCACTTAGGTTTAAGTGGGGTTGATGCAAGTCAACGACTAATTACCTATGGGCTCAATAAACTACCAGAGCCAAAACGTCGCAATGTGCTTCTGAGATTTTTTCATCACTTTCACAATATTCTTATATATGTTCTTCTGGGTGCGGCTACTATTACAGCACTGCTTGGTCACGTGGTTGATACCTTTGTGATTATTGCCGTGGTTATCATCAACGCTGTTATTGGTTTTTTACAGGAGGGTAAGGCAGAAAAAGCAATGGATGCTATCAGGCAAATGCTTGCATTACGTGCCTCTGTCATTCGTGAAGGTAAACGCCAAACTGTTAAAGGCGAACAACTCGTTCCTGGTGATATTGTGTTACTCGATGCAGGCGATAAACTGCCAGCCGATTTACGTTTTATAAAATGCCATGGTTTACAGATACAGGAATCAATACTAACTGGTGAGTCTATGGCTGTTGATAAACATTCCCAACCAGTAGAAACAGATGCACCACTTGGTGACCGCTTCTGTATCGGATATAGCGGTACTACCGTTACCAGTGGACAGGGTATGGGAGTGGTGATTGCTACAGGGTCACAGACAGAAATTGGACGTATTAGTGGTTTGCTCACAGAAGTGCAAACTCTGAATACGCCGTTAGTAACGCAAATGGCTATTTTTGCCAGATGGCTTACCTTGTTTATTATTGCTATTTCGGCACTGATCTTACTCTTTGGTTATTTTTTACTGCATCACGACTTTGCAGAATTGTTTATGGCGGTCGTTGGCATCGCGGTCGCGGCTATTCCTGAAGGATTACCTGCTGTCTTGACGATCACATTGGCAGTGGGTGTTCAAGTCATGGCACGACGTAATGCTATCGTTCGACGATTACCTGCTATTGAAACACTGGGCTCAGTCTCTGTGATATGTTCTGACAAGACAGGAACTCTCACCCGAAATGAAATGATCGTCGATACGATTGTTACAAGCATTGAATGTTTTAATATTCATGGAACGGGTTATGAACCCTTGGGCGATATAAAAATTAATAACGACGTAGTTGCTGTGAAAGAACATTCAGAGCTACATGAATTAGGGCGAGTAGCTGCTCTATGTAATGATTCGGAACTTATTAGAAAAGAAGAAACGTGGAACGGGCATGGTGATCCGATGGAGATCGCCTTGTTAGCTTTTTCCAACAAAACCGGAATGGATGCTGTTGAGATGCGTAACCAATGGACACGTACTGATGTTATTCCTTTCGATACCAAGCATAAATACATGGCGACTCTTAACCATGACCATGAAAACCATGCATTCATTTTTATAAAGGGTGCGCCAGAAACTTTACTTGCTATGTGCCATGAACAACGTAGTGGTAGTAATGAAACAAAACCGCTAGATATAGCTTATTGGAATCAACAAGCCAATGCCATAGCGGCTCAAGGTCAGCGTATCCTTGCTTTCGCAGCTAAAGCGGTGAAACCTGAACATACTGTGCTTGAACAAATTGATATTCAAGATTCACTGATATTCCTAGGACTGGCTGGTTTCATTGATCCACCAAGGCAGGAAGCGATTCAAGCAATCACCAAGTGCCATCATGCTGGTATTGATGTGAAAATGATAACCGGCGATCATGCTATCACTGCTGTTGCTATTGGCAAACAACTTGGATTGCATAATAGTGGCAATGTGGTAACCGGTATAGAGCTGGACAAACTAGATGATGTAGAACTCGAATCTATTGTACGTGATACTGGGATCTTTGCCCGCACAAGCCCGGAACATAAATTACGCCTCGTCATGGCATTACAAGCGAATGGAATGACTGTGGCAATGACCGGTGATGGTGTTAATGACGCTCCAGCGCTTAAACGTGCCGGTGTTGGTATTGCCATGGGAAAAAGTGGCAGTGAAGCAGCAAAAGAGGCATCTGAAATCGTATTGGCTGACGATAATTTTGCTTCTATTGTTGCAGCTGTGCGCGAAGGCCGGACAGTGTACGACAATATAAAAAAGGTTATCAGTTGGACATTGCCAACTAATGCCGGTGAGGCCATGACGATTATCCTCGCTTTAATGCTTGGATTGAGCCTGCCAATCACACCCATTCAAATTTTGTGGATCAATATGATCACTGCTGTAACACTGGGTATTGCACTGGCCTTCGAACCGACAGAAGAAAACACCATGCAACGACCACCCAGACCTCGTAAAGATGCACTGCTAAGTGGCGGTCTTATGTGGCATATTGTTCTGGTAGCATGCCTGTTTCTGGCAGGTGTGTTTAGTATTTATGAATATGCTATTTTGCAAGGTTATTCAGAAAATCTGGCGCGCACCATGGCTTTGAATACGCTGGTCGTACTGGAAATATTCCATCTTTTCTTTATCAGGAATATGTATGGATCGTCGATAACCTGGAAAGCAATATGTGGAACTCGTGTTATATGGATCTCAGTTATTGCTGTTACCATCGCGCAGTTCGCTATTACTTATGTGCCATGGCTTCAAAGTGTGTTTGAAACAGAAGCGATTGGTTTACTAGATGGTTTATTGATTATCGCTGTTGGAATAATAATGTTTTCCATAATTGAAATTGAAAAACAAATACGGTTAAGAGTACTGAAAAAACGTTTTGAGCCTGAATAATGGATTATGTTAATTATAGCGTGAATGTCCGTTTTTGGGTGTTTAATAGAAAATTGAAGGTCGCCTTCTGGCCGTTAAGAGTTATTAATGCAAAAAAAAGCCCGGTAACTACTAGGCTTTTTATTATTAGAATACTAGCAAAATATTATTTTATTTATTTGCTTGTTCCTCTTCATAACACTCGTATTTAAGTGCGCTGTCATGCGCGGTTTTTAAAGCGTTGAAAGCTGTTTCTTTACTGGCATAGAAGGCGTATTTACCCATTTCTTTAACAACACCACTGTCTTCAAGCACGCGCATTACCTGGTTCTTAAGACTACTGAAAACCAGGTTAACGCCAACTTCACGTAAGTGTTTAGCGACTTCACGGATTTTTTCTTCACCCGAAGCATCGATATCATTAATACCACTGCCAACAACGAGAATGGTTGTTGCTTTAGGGTAGTCCGCGTGGGCTTCAAGAATCATGTCTTCAAAGTAGGCGACGTTTACGAATGTTAATGAACCATCAAAACGTACCGCAACAAAATAAGGACTAACGGGAAAAAGGTAATGATACCGGTGACGGCGCCAGAGCGATCGATCTTCCAGGCATGAATCAACGGATCGATTCGAATCAAGCTAAACACCGCCATCATCACTATGATCGCCAATACCGCTTGTGGCAGGTGGTAGAGGTACTCGGTAAAAAACAATAATACCAAGACAACGGATAAGGCACTGATGATAGCGAACAGCCCAGTTTTGGCACCGGTTTTAGCGGCGACCGCGGAACGGGAGAATGAACCACTGACCGTGTATGAACCAAAGAAACTACCGGTGATATTGGCTAAGCCCTGACCAATGAGTTCTTTACTGGTATCAACGCGTTCACCGGTTGTGGTTGCTATCGCTTTAGAAATAGACGTGGCTTCCATGAAACCAATTAATGCCATTACTAGTGCAGCAGGTAGTAATGAAAGCAAAAGATCCCAACGAATGGTTGGCACTTCAAAGCTCGGTAGACCTTGCGGGATTGCACCGACAACGGCACCACCTGATGAAAGCACAATCTGGTTGTCTTTGACATTACTAAAACGCCAGGTTTGATTATCACTTGTTGCATTAGCAGGTAATGTGTCTTGTGGGTATAAGGCAACGAGTGTGTCGTTTTCAGTGACGCCTTTAAAGGTCATACCGTGGAGCTCAATGCGACGCTTATTATTTTCTACTTTTAATTGTTTGAGTCGATATTTAAAAACATTTGATTCAGCGAGCAGTGCTTGTGCTTGCTCAATGTTTTTTATGCCGCCTTCTTTTTCAAGTTTCTTAGCCTGAGAATTATTGTTGGCGATCGAGGTTGTCAGTCTACCGATTTCTTTTTTGGTATTGCTGTACATTTCGATGCTTTTAACTGCAGCTTGATCCTGAACTAAAGAGGGAGAAACGCTGGTTTTATTTTCAAAGCCAAACAGTGCGCTTAATAGTGTTGTGACGGCAACAGCAATCAAAACACCGGGCAATGCACCGTTGATTTTCTTTAAACCAGATATCAGTACCCAGGCACCAGTGGCAAAGATCAATGTCCACCAGTGTATTTCAGGCAACTGTTGAAACACGTTTGATAAATCGAGCAAGTAAGAATCAGAGCGGGGGAAAGGGACACCAATGACTTTGCTTAACTGGGAGAAACCAATAATTAATGCCGCGGCATTCGTAAAACCAATAATAACCGGGCTGGATAACAGGTTAACAATGGCACCAAGACGAAATATACCCAGTGCTAAACGTAAAATGCCAACCATTAAGGCCAGCATCAGCGATATTTCTATAAAGTCCGTGGTACCCGGTGTTGCAAATGAGATGACCGCTGCCGCAGACATCAAGGACAACATGGCAACCGGGCCGGTATGTAGCTGGTTAGATGAGCCCCATAGCGAAGCAACAATAACCGGGATAAATGCGGCGTAGAGCCCATATACCACGGGTAAGCCCGCTAGCTGGGCATACGCCATACTTTGAGGAACTAATATTAATGCAACCGTGATACCGGCGATAAAGTCTGCCCGTAATGTCTCTTTGGACATGGGGAACCAGCGTAAAAAAGGCAGAAAGTTTTGAATAAACTTCATTCTTATGAATTCCTTGGTGACCTGCTTATTCTAGTAAATATTAGCAATTTGGCTAAAAACCAGGCCTAAAAGTGTAAGTTATTGATTTATAGTAGTATATTAGATGTGAAGTATTGTGACTAATCGATAGTTTAAATGTAAGTCATTGATAATAGGCAAAGTAAAATGGCTTAGTCAGCCATATTATGTGCTTCTTAATTTTTGATATTATACCATGTTAAATATTTCAATTTGCGGCGCTTGTTTTGTGATTTGGACTTATTTATCGAAATGACTATCATTAAGTGTAAGTGTTTATTTGCATGGGCATTTGACTATACAATGGCGCCCATTCTAACAATCTAATTAAGAGTGAAATATGAAGCAGCAACCTACGCCTTATATAGGTATCGATGAAGACAGATATGCTGGCATGACCGCCAAGGGTAAAATTATTCGCGACGCATGGGTTTTTGGACTGATTGATGAAACACAAACCTGCAAAGGTTGGTTACCTCAGGGGCTTGAAGACTTACATCACAAAGTGAATGATGAGTGGGATAAATACGGCTGTTCAGTCAGCTCGCTTCCTCCAGAACTACGTGAACGTCATGAACGCATTCATAATGAGGCAATTAAAAAAGCGCGTGAACTGGGATGGAGTGGTGAGCTTGAAACCGACAATGAAGCTTAAATAGATTTCGAAGCTTAAAATAAAAAAAGGTATTCGTATCACACGAATACCTTTTTTTATTTAAACAGAATTTTTTTAATGCGTTGCTTTAGAATTTAGCTGCATTAATCCACATATGTACCCAGATGGTGGCGGCATAACCAAGGCCAATGGCCCATGACCATATTAAATGGGAAAAAAAGGTATAAATCCCCCGAAGCAACACCTGCGGCAGAGCCAACCGATAATAAGCTACCACCAACCCCAGCGGTTAAGGTAACCAGTAACCACTGGCCCTGCGACATTTCAGGATTCATGGTAAGTACGGCGAACATAACCGGAATATTATCAACAATCGCAGAGAGTACACCTACCGCGATATTCGCAGAGGTAGGGCCCCAGGAGTTGTACATAACATCAGACGCTAAACCTAAATAACCTAAGAAGCCTAAACCACCGACGGCAACCACGACACCGTAGAAGAATAACAAGGTATCCCATTCCGCTTTAGCGACTTTATTAAAGATATCAAAGGGCACGACATCACCGACATTTTCTTCTGCTTTATCAGCATCGTAGGGTGATATATCGAAGTTATGTGTTTTCTTCAAATAGAAACCAAAGAATTGTAAATAGGCCAGTCCAGTCAACATGCCAAGTACCGGTGGTAAGTGCAGGAAGTTATGGAAGCTAACCGCGGTCACAATCGTTAATAAGAATAAGCCAACGATAACCAATGCGCCGCGCTTAAGTGGTGCTTCTTCGCTGCTTGCGGTTGGTTTTTCATCAGGGATAGCGAAATGCATGATTGCAGCCGGTATCACAAAGTTAACAATCGCGGGAATAAATAAAGCAAAGAAGCCCCAGAAATCCACAATCCCTTTTTGCCAAACCATTAAGGTGGTGATATCACCGAACGGGCTAAAGGCGCCACCGGCATTAGAGGCAACAACAATATTGATTAGTCCGAGAACAACAAAACGCTGGTTGTCTCCACCGACAGCCATCACAACCGCAGCCATTAATAACGCCGTGGTTAAATTATCAGCAACAGGTGAAATAAAGAAAGCAAGAATACCGGTTATCCAAAACAGTGAACGGAAGCCAAAACCTTTATTAATTAACCAGGCACGTAATGCATCAAATACCTGGCGTTCTGCCATGGCATTGATATACGTCATCGCGACTAACAGGAATAACATGAGTTCTGAGTATTCAAGCAGGTTGTGACGTACAGCGGCTTCTGCTTCATGCGTCATACCGTTACTGACATAAACATAACCTATCAGTGCCCAGATAATACCGGCAGCAAGGATGACGGGTTTTGATTTACGTAAGTGAGTAAATTCTTCTGCCATAACCAGTAAATAGGCAATGGCAAAAATAACCAGTGCAGCGTAACCAACAGCATGATTGGTCAGATCAAGTGTTTCACCATTAGACGATGCTGCAAATGCTAATCCCGGTAAAAACAAAAGTGAGAGAACGGTAACTATCTTGTTCACGTTGAAGTTCCTAAATATTGAATGAGAGTATCGATAAATGAAAGCGGGGCATTAAAAATGCCCCGCAGAATGATTCAGTTTCCTGGTGTTTAGAAAACAATGTTTAGCATTGTTAATGACACGACTAAGAATAGTATTGTCATAATGCCACCGGCTTTTATAAAGTCAGGTACACGATAACCACCTGGTCCCATAATAAGCGCATTAACCTGATGTGTCGGGATCAAGAAAGAGTTTGAAGTTGCAATCGCAACTGTTAATGCAAATACCGCTGGATCAGCACCTGCACCAATGGCAATGTTAACCGCAAGTGGTACCAGTAGAACGGTAGCACCAACATTTGACATCACTAAGGTAAAGAAGGTGGCAAGTACTGCAATGGCAGCCTGTATCACCCATATTGGTGCATCACCCATCAGTGCCAGGGTTGCATCTGCAATCCAGGCAGCTGTGCCTGAGCTTTCTACCGCAAAGCCTAATGGAATTAGACTGGCCAATAAGAAAACTGTTTTCCAGCTAACGGCTTCATAGGCTTCATCCATGCTAAGTACACCACTTAACACCATACCCATCGCACCCACAAGTAAGGATATCGATAAACGTAAATCAGAGAAAAGCACTAAGCTTAAAGCAATCGCGAAGAATAATACTGCGAAGCCTAATTTATGAGGACGCGTTTCTTCATGTGGATATTCCGTGGTAACAACAACGAAATTTTTCGTGTCTTTAGATAACCGATCTAGCGCATCCCACATGATGTGACCAACCAGTGTATCACCGGCTTGTAATGGTAAGTCACGCACACCATCACCTTCACGGTACGTTTCACCGCCACGGTGAATTGCCAGAACTGCTAATCCATAGGTTTTACGCATCCATACTTCAACAGATGTTTTACCTATTAACGATGAACTTGGTGGAATAACAACCTCTGCAATACCACCTTTAGATGCAACTAATAAATCTGAGAATGTGGTTAATTCAGTGGTTGCTTCAATATTGGCTGAAGCTTCTAAGGCATTTACTGCGCGATTAGCACAAATAACACCTAATGTTTGTCCTGCCGTTATTTGAGTTTCACGGTGTGGCCAGATCGGCTCACCACGTTGACCTGCGCAAATAGCGACCAAACGCATTTTATATTCGCGTTCAACTTCAAGAACATTTTTACCTACCATTGGGCTGTCTTCTAATACTTTAATTTCATAGACATTATAATCAGCACCATAGGTGTCTTTGATGTAGTTAACGGCACTTTGACCATCGGTAGATTCAGATTTGTTTTTCGGTAAAACAAAACGGCCGGCAATCACAAAATATAAAATACCAACAGATATCAGCGCTAAACCAATCGGCGTTACTGAGAAAATACTAAAGGTTTCCATTGGGGTGACGTCTTTTGGAAGCGCTGAGTTTGAGGTCAGGATTAAATCATTTAACAAAATCAGCGGACTAGAACCAACCATTGTTACTGTACCACCGAGGATCGCGGTAAAGCCCATTGGCATTAACAGTCGAGACATCGGTAAACCTGTACGGGATGAAATACGACTTACAACGGGTAAGAACAGGGCAGCTGCCCCCACGTTTTGCATAAAGCTTGAAATAATACCAACCGTACCTGAAACAATCGGAATAACACGGGCTTCTGAATTACCACCGACTTTCAAAATAAAACCTGCCACTTTCGTCATTAAGCCCGTTTTATCCAGGCCTGCACCGATAATCATAACGGCAACAATGGACATAACCGCGTTACCGGCAAAACCATTAAACAGGTTTTTAGGCTCTACTAATGGCGCAGAGAGTCCCATATAAGTGAAAAACAGGCCGGTTAAGCCGAGAACAACCATGACAGTGACAGCAGCGACATCAACCTCAACAATTTCAAAAGCGAAAAGGAAAATAGTCAGTAATAAAATGGCAGATACCCAGGCGATTTCTATACTTGGGACGATACTGCTGAGGTATAAGCCAAGTAAAATAAAAACAACCGCCGCAATTACTTTTTTCATGTTTAAATTTTCAAGCGCAGTAGCCAAGAGTATTCTCCTGTGTGAATAGTTGATTTCAAAAAAGTTTAGCCGTAGAAATGGTGCAATGTGACCATCTGGAGCAAATACCTGCCAGGCACTCGAATAGGTCGGTCGGCAATAAGTCTATAAGTATATCCTAAAATACGATTCTAAGAAAGCATGCTCGTTGTATGTTTTTAAGGTCAGGGGAATCTTGCTAAATCAACAGGTTAGAACGAATTTAAAGCAAATTTTTTGGTTTTTGCTTAGCTTGGGCAGCTAAGGCATAAATATCTCTTTTTATGCCGGTGATGGTAGCCGTTCTTTGGGAGCTTGCTGATATTTAAGCTGGATTTCGTTTTGCCTGATTTCCCACCCTAATTAACTATTTTTTAGGGTGGGAGGTGTATGTAGAGCACAAAATTATTGGCAGTTGCCATTCGCTCTGCAGTAATTATTTTTTAAAGAAGGATCTGATTTATTCCAGGGTGCCCTGGCTAATAACCCGGCTACCGCGCAATCACCTGTATAGCCGGCAAAAAATAAACCAAAGCCAAATAATATAGTCACTGTTGAAAACATTGGGTTTAAAAATGCCCCCAATGAAGCAAATATAACGAATAATAAGCCCATAATGATTTGCATTTGACGCATTAGCGGCAGGGGTGATTTACCGGTTTTTTGCATCAGGGGAAGATTATTTTGTTTCCACTTGACTAAGCCACCGTCATAAACACGGTAAGTATGAGTATCGTTATAGCCAAGCCCTTTGGCTTGCTCACAGGCTTGATGGGCACGCGAACCGCTGCGGCACATGAATGTGACTTCTTTGCCGCTTAGCAGGTTAAGAACGCCAGGTACGACAGCGGTGAATGAAGATAGAGGGACATTGATTGAATGCTCAACGTGCTCCAGCTCAAATTCATCCTTTTCCCTGACATCAATAATGACTTCTGACATTGTTATTCTCCACACTATATAAGCATATTATAATATGTTTATAGTATAGGTATTTGTTGAGTAATTAAATCGGTTTTTATGAATTTTTTAATAAATATGCGGTTAAATTTTCTATTAGGCCATAAAAAATGGAATAACTGCTTATAAAACGTCCACTTAGCAAAGTGATGGGGTAAAAAAAACCCGGCTAATGCCGGGCTTCTTTTGTATCAAACTAAACAGTCTTACTGACGAACAGCTGGACCATTGATTTTGATGCCATTACTCATGTAAGTATGGAAATACTCAAGAGCAACGTACTCTGGATGCTGCTTACCTTTCTTACCTTTTAAAGGTTTCGCACGAACTTGTTTGTTACAACCACCGTAGCGACGTTGGATTGTACCAAAACCATCGAATGGACCCGCTTTGCCTTTTTTCTTGGCAGTTTTCTTAGCCCATTTACGACGCCATACAGGGAAGTGAGAAACATGACCTAACGCAGCACTAAGCAAGTTACCACGAGCCATCATGCCATGGTTGTAAACGTGACAATCAGCACAAGAGAAGTTTAATTGACCACGTTTAGCGTAGAAGTGCGTTTTACCACGGTTGTAAATCGCCATTGATTTCTTGCTACGATCAATTTTAACGTTGATTTTTTGGCCTTTAGAAGTGCTGGTCATGTAAGCCGCGATAGCTGCGAATTTACCTTTACCGTACTTCAGTTTTTCTTTCTTCGTGTTTACACCGTTCTTTTTCAGACAAGCCATTAACTCGCCTTCTAAAGTACGTACTTTGCCAGATTTCTTGTCAAAGTATGGGTAGTTTTGACGAATGCCTTTACCACCTTTTTTGAAACACTTAGCCACTCCATATTTTTTGAATAAAGCAGCGCCTTTATCGACACCTTCTTCATATGGAGGGAACTCTTCAATGTTTTCCCATTCTGCACGACGGCTTTCATCTAACGCGTAGATACCGTTACCGTAATCCTGGAATGTAACACCAGGGTTCATTTTCTTGAAGTAAGCGCGAAACTTCTTCAAATCCCCAGCTGGAGAAGCATTAGCCACTATCGGTGATAAACCGATAAGTAGAGCTGTTGCTGCTGTGATAATATTTTTCATTTTAAAAACTCCTGTCATCTAAATGATAAGGGTTAATTGTATTATTGTTATTAACGAACTTTAGTCGATGCTGATTCAGAACCGCCTTTGTTATCAGACCAGGTTAATTCCACAGAATCGCCTTTTTTAGCACCTGCGAATTGGAAAGATAAGTAAGGGTTTTTAGAAACCGCACCAGACCATTCCGCCACAACCACTTCCTGACCATTGTGCTTACCACTAACAGTTTGGATGAAGTGAGCAGGAACTTTCTTGCCCGTTTTTTTGTTTTTACGTAAACCTGTTTCCATTGGGTGAGTGATCAATGCTTTGACCGTCGCTACACCGCCTTTATTAGAAGCACGTAAACGAATTGATTTTTTAGCCATAATA
>CAMYJG010000076.1:0-5686 GCA_947258695.1 uncultured Ectothiorhodospiraceae bacterium
GCAAAGTTGAGCCGCCAGGTAGGTCAAATCATCATAGGCAGCCTCTTCGATAGTATCCAGAATATCTAGCTCATTAAGTGCGCGGATGCGCTCTTTCTCGTTTTTTGTTGTAGGGGCAGATTTCATTCTTTAAATTCAACCAAATTAGCGATTTACATTTAAACTATATCGGCATTTATTTGATTTACATGATATGTTTTTGAAAAGGATTAATAATTCACATGTAATATTTAAGGTGTTAAGGATACAGAGTATTTAACACGTTACAGCTCGAAATCAGGATAATTAATAACAATTTTTTTATTAAGCTACTGTCACTTCCGGGGATAAATACACATCCTGAATAGCATTCAATAAAGCAATACCTTCGTCCATTGGTTTTTGAAAAGCTTTACGTCCAGAAATCAGCCCCATGCCGCCGGCACGTTTATTAATAACTGCAGTACGTATTGCCTGATGCAAATCATCATCACCCGATGCACCACCTGAATTAATCATCCCGACACGTCCCATATAGCAATTAGCGACCTGGTACCGTACCAGGTCAATCGGATGCTCCGATGTTAGCTCGGAATACACTTTTGGGTGAGTCTTTCCAAACTGAATCGCATCATAACCCCCGTTAGTTTGTGCTTGTTTTTGCTTGATAATGTCAGCATCAATGGTTGCTGCCAGGTGATTGGCCTGGCCGGTTAAATCCGCCGCCACATGATAATCAACACCCTCGTGTTTAAAGGCACTGTTACGTAAATATGCCCACAACACTGTCACCATGCCTAAGGCATGCGCATGTTCAAATGCTTCGCTCACTTCCTGGATCTGACGACGTGATTCTTCTGCGCCAAAATACACGGTGGCGCCGACAGCAACGGCGCCCATGTCAAAGGCCTGATCAACACTGGCAAACAACGTTTGATCAAACTGGTTTGGGTAGCTGAGTAATTCGTTATGATTAATTTTCACGATAAAAGGGATTTTATGCGCATAGTCTCGCGCGATGCTGTTCAATACACCCAGTGTCGATGCCACACCATTACAACCACCTTCAATAGCCAGCTTGATAATATTTTCTGGATCAAAAAATGCGGGGTTGGGTGCAAAGGAGGCACCGGCCGAATGTTCAACGCCCTGGTCTACCGGCAATAATGACATATAGCCGGTCCCTGCCAGGCGGCCCTGGTTATAAAGTGCATTTAAATTCCTTAACACCGCAGGTTTGCGATTCTTGTGCGCAACAATCGTGTCAATATAATCCGGCCCCGGTGCATGTATAACTGACCTGGGAATGCCATCACATCTATGTTCAAGTATAGAAGCCGCTTCATCAGCAAGAATTTTTACAATATCGGTCATTTCCCTCTCCTCAACACCGCTTAATCTTTTGTCGTATTAATTAAATGTTTAATCATATCCATCGGTAATGGAAAAACGATGGTATTACTCCGTTCATTTGCAATCTCTGTTAGTGTTTGTAAATAACGCAGCTGTAACGCTTCGGATTGTTCTGAAAGTTGTTTTGCTGCAGCTAATAATTTTTCAGCCGCTTGCATCTCACCTTCAGCATGAATAACTTTTGCCCGACGAGTACGTTCAGCTTCTGCCTGTTTCGCAATAGCCCGAATCATACTTTCATCCAGATCTACATGCTTAATTTCTACATTATTGACCTTGATACCCCATGCATCAGTTTGTTGATCCAGTACGCTTTGTATATCTGCATTCAGGCGTTCACGTTCGGCCAGCATTTCATCCAGCTCATGTTGTCCTAATACAGATCGTAATGTGGTTTGTGCTAACTGGCTGGTGGCTTCAAAAAAATTCTCAACTTGTATGATGGCTTTTTCAGGATCAATGACTCGAAAATAAACTACCGCATTCACATGAACTGACACATTATCGCGTGAAATAACATCCTGGCTGGGCACATCCATAACAACGGTACGAAGATCGACGCGCTCCATTTGTTGAATGATAGGAATTACAATAATGAAGCCTGGCCCTTTCACTTTCCAGAAACGCCCAAGAAGAAAAATTACACCCCGTTCATACTCACGTAGAATTCTAATTGCACTGGCAAAGAACATAAGGACCAGTGCAGTAATTACATAAAGGCTATATCCTGTCATTGTGCTACCTCCTGATTTGATGTTTTCAACGGTTCAACCTGCAAGGTCAAACCATCTATACCAATAACTTTTACATGCTGTCCTTTTAGCAAAGGCGAATCACAGAATGCATTCCAGTTTTCACTATGAATATTCACTTTACCCTGTTGTTCAAAGTCTTCTAGTACCAGGGCTTCTCTTCCTATTAACTCTTCGGCCCCACTTACAACGGGCCGCTTTCGTGCTTTTACAGCCAAACCAACAACAAAAACAAGCAAAAACACACTCGCAACAGCAAAAGTTGCAATTACTGAAATATCAATACCAAACCCGGGAACATCGGTATCAATCAGGATAATTGAACCAATAACAAACGAAGTCACACCGCCGATACCCAGCATACCGAAACTCGGTTCAAAGGCTTCACCAATCATCAGTGCAATACCTAATAAAATGAGCGCCATGCCAGCGTAGTTAATCGGTAATAACTGAAATGAATACAGCGCTAATAGCAAGCAAATTGCACCCACCGTGCCGGGAACAATTGAACCGGGGTTATAAAATTCGAGTACCAGGCCATAGATGCCAATCAACATTAAAATATAAGCGATATTTGGGTTTGTGATTACACTCAATAGCCGACTTCGCCAGTCAGGATTAATTTCATGTACAGTTAAGCCGGCTGTTTTTAAGCGTTGCTTTTTCCCCTGGATAACAACGACCCGACCATCAATTTGTTTTAAAAGATCTACAGTACTCGTCGCGAGAATATCAATCACATTGATTTTTAATGCATCAGCTGCAGGCAGACTGACGCCTTCCCTTACTGCTTTTTCAGCCCATTTTTCGTTACGCCCACGCAATTGAGCAAGTCCACGAATATAGGCAACGGCATCATTAATTATTTTTCGTTGCATTGCTGTTTTATTATCAGGGCTAGGTTTACCGGTCTTATCTTTCCCTTTTGGTATCCCTGGCGGTGATATACCGCCCATTTGCACCGGGGTCGCCGCTCCCAAATTTGTACCCGGTGCCATCGCGGCAATATGACTGGCATAAAGTATATAAGTACCCGCACTGGCTGCACGCGCACCTGACGGTGCAACATAAACAACAATAGGCACAGAAGAATTAGTGATGTTCTTAATAATGGAGCGCATAGCGGTATCTAAACCACCCGGTGTGTCCATTTGAATCACAATCAGGCTTGCCTGTTGCAGGGTGGCCGATTCAATAGCTCGCCCGACATAATCATCTGTTGCAGGGCCTATGGTATCGTTTATGCTTAACTGGAAAACAGGGCGATCAGCATTATTTGCCGATACCGGAATCAACAAGGCACCCGCTAAAATAAACAGCATCGGAATAAAAAAATGTGCAGTTCGCATTTGCTTACAGAACTCCCTGTTCTATCATCGAATTGTGTGACATTTTTATGAAAACAAACTCAACACATTTAAGTATAGTTTATTTATTATTACAGTTTATCTCGATTTTTGAATTTTACTCTGAAAAATGCAATTTTTCAGTAAAGCGACTATAAAGAGTATATACCTAAGCCAAAAGGAAAATTTGCAGGTAAGTAATATGAACACCACTTCTCCCTCTCATAATCAGGATAAAACAGCCTATTCTTTACTCAAGCTTATTGAGAAATTAGTTAGTGAAATATATACCAATAAACCCCGTACTTTTGTACTTACCCTGGATAGTTCACTCGACAAAGATTTAGGGCTTGATAGTTTGGCGCGTGTCGAGTTAATTGCTCGAATTGAACAACACTTCAACGTTGCATTACCGCAACAGGTCTTTGTTGAAGCAGAATCACCACGGGACTTACTACGCTCAATCTCGAGTGCGCAGGGGCAAAAAGAACTTCCAAGCTCAATAAATAAAGTTGAGCTGGCCATTGGTCAAGTAGAAGAATTACCGCACCAGGCTATGACTTTAATTGATGTTTTAGAGTGGCATGTGCAACATCACCCCGATCGCCTACATATACATATTGTCGATGATGATGGTGAAGCGCAAACATTAACCTATAAACAACTTTGGCAAGGTGCAGAAAAAGTCGCTGCCGGTTTACAACAACATGGGCTTCAGTTAGCTGACACGGTGGCAATCATGTTGCCAACGGGTAAAGATTATTTTTACAGCTTCTATGGAATATTACTGACAGGCGCAATACCCGTTCCCATTTACCCTCCTGTCAGGCGCAGTCAACTTGAAGATCATTTAAAAAGACATAGCACCATCTTAAATAACTGTGTTGCAAAGATATTAGTGACCATGCCGGAAGCCAAGATGGTTGCCAAGTTATTAAAATCACAAGTAGTGAGTTTACGTGAAGTCGTTACCGTCTCGGATCTTACTTCTGTGACAACAACATATGTTCGTCCTTCAATCAATCCCTATGATATTGCTTTTCTTCAATATACCTCGGGCAGCACTGGTAACCCAAAAGGTGTTGTATTAACTCATGCAAACTTGTTAGCCAATGTGCGGGCAATGGGTAAAGCAGTAAAGGCGACACCAAGCGATGTCTTTGTTAGCTGGTTGCCGCTTTATCATGATATGGGATTAATTGGTGCCTGGTTTGGCAGCCTGTATTTTGCAATGGCACTGGTTGTGATGTCACCTTTAAGTTTTTTAACCCGACCAAAACGTTGGTTGTGGGCAATTCACCAGTACCGGGGTACATTATCCGCTTCACCAAATTTTGGCTATGAACTTTGTTTAAAACGATTGACTGATGAAGATCTCGAAGGCCTGGATTTAAGTTCATGGCGATTAGCCTTTAATGGTGCAGAACCGGTGAGTCCTGAGACAATTAAACGCTTTACCGAACATTTTAAATCAGTTGGTTTTAAAGACGAAACAATGATGCCAGTTTATGGCCTCGCTGAATCTTCCGTCGGACTTGCCTTCCCTTCTCTACCGCAAAAGCCCATCATAGATCGAATCAAACGTGATGAATTTAGTCAAACAGGTGAAGCCATCCCCACAGGCCAGGAAGATACTAATGCATTAAGTTTTGTTGGCTCTGGTCATGCATTATCCGGACATCAAATCAGGATTGTAAATCAAGATGGTAAAGAGTTACCCGAACGGCATGAAGGCTACCTGCAATTTCGAGGACCTTCAGTAACAACAGGTTATTACCGTAACCCTGAAAAAACGAAAGAGTTATTCATTGGTGATTGGCTGGATTCTGGTGATCTGGCATATATTGCAGATGGTGAAATTTTTATCACCGGAAGAAACAAAGATGTGATAATTCGTGCCGGACGCAATGTCTATCCACACGAACTTGAGGAAGTTGTCGGTAACATTGAAGGTATACGAAATGGTTGTGTCGCTGCATTCCCGGCAAAAGATCAAGCTTCAGCAACAGAACGTTTAGTTATATTGGCAGAAACAAGAGAGACTGATTCAGTAATTAAACAGGAATTAAAAAACCAGATAAGTTCTCTGGCTAATGACTTAATAGGTTTACCACCCGATGAAATTATCCTTGCACCACCGCATACCGTTTTAAAAACATCCAGCGGTAAAGTCAGACGTTCAGCATGTCGTGAACT
>CAMYJG010000076.1:5760-11513 GCA_947258695.1 uncultured Ectothiorhodospiraceae bacterium
ATAGTGACTTTAACCTGGCTATCTATTGTATTACTACCGAGTTTAAAATGGCGTTGGTTTGCTGTGCACAGACTTGCACGCTTACTGATGTTTGCTTCCGGGACAAAAGTGACAGTGAATGGTTTAGAAAATTTACCCCCCGCATCACAAATCTCGGTGTTTGTCGCGAATCATTCGAGTTACCTTGATAGCTTTGCCATCAACGCAGCTATTCCCCGTGACTTTAGCTTTGTTTCTAAAAGTGAGTTTAGTAAGAATTTTTTAACGGCCTTACCACTAAAAAGATTACATGCAAAATTTGTTGAACGTTTTGATTCACAACAAGGTGTTAATGATGCTAAGGAAATTGCAAATGCTAAGCAACACATTCAATCACTTTTTTTCTTTCCCGAAGGTACCTTTACCCGCGTATCCGGATTACAAAATTTTCGCATGGGCGCATTTATCACTGCAGTACAAGCAAATATGCAGGTCGTACCAATCGCTATCCGCGGCACACGATCTATCTTGCGCGCAGACAGCTGGTTACCACGGCACGGCAACATCACTCTTACCATTGGCCAGGCAATAAGTCCTGCTTCTATTGAAGAAAAAACAGATACTAACTGGTCTGCTGCAGTCACACTCAAAGATACGGCTCATCAACACATCTTGCGTTATTGCGGAGAAGTAGATCTTTCTAATAAATAACTCCATGTAAAAATCATGTACCACGGTGAAAAGCTAAATACTCTTACACACTTACTGGGCGCAGTAATTGCTCTTGCAGGGCTGGTGATACTTGTCGTTTTTGCTTCACTCAAAGGCGATGTATGGCGGATTGTTAGTTTCAGTATTTACGGTGCCAGCCTTTTCTTGTTATATCTTTTTTCTACTCTCTATCACAGCACTAAAGGTTCAATAAAAGCGCTGTTCAAAAAACTGGATCACATTGGTATTTATTTACTAATCGCAGGCAGCTATACCCCGTTTGTATTGGTTAGTCTCAGCGGTGCATGGGGATGGTCACTATTTGGCGCAGTATGGGGTTTGGCAGTAATAGGAATACTACTCGATATATTTTCATCAGATGAGCGGCGTATTATTCAACTGGTCATCTATATATTAATGGGTTGGCTTTCTATCATCGCTATCAACCCGCTTATCGATTCGCTGTCTTTGCCTGGTTTTCTCTGGTTACTGGGTGGTGGACTGTTCTATAGTTTTGGAATTATATTTTATGTGATGGATATTAAAAAATATCATTTCCATGGTATATGGCACTTATTTGTATTAGCCGGTAGTGCTACCCACTACTTCACCATCATGTATTACGTGTTATAGGATTGATGGACATTTGAAACAACTTTATTACGACCCTGTGACTTAGCCTGATAAAGCGCACTATCAACCCGGCGAATTAATGACTCTATACTTTCATCTTTTGCAAACTGGCTTACCCCAATACTCACGGTGAGCTCTCGATTCAATCCAAAATCATTTTCAGAAACAAGCTTACGATACTTTTCAGCCATTATTTCGGCATTAGCCTGTTCTGTATGAGGCAAGATAAGCGCAAACTCTTCACCCCCATAACGAAAAATATAATCATGTTCCCGGGAATTTTTTAATAACAATTGAGCGAGCATAATCAGAATTGCATCGCCTTTTTGATGACCAAAATCATCATTTACATTTTTAAAGAAATCCACATCAATTAATAATAAAGAAAATGTAGAAAGATAACGGCTACTTAATCTACGCTGTTTTAAAAGAGTTTTATCGAAATAACTACGGTTATAGAGTTTGGTTAGCGGATCGGTAATCGCATCCACCTCAAGTCTTTTATGTACGATCTTATACACCAGCACGATAATTCCCAGGATAAAAAGACCAACAAAAAGAATTATCTTAATCAGTATTTTTTTATAGTTTTTGTATTTTTTTTCGCTTATTTTCTGTGCGCTGTATACGACCTTATTGGCATGATCCCAACATATTTCACTCTGATAATAGAGAGTATCTTTGAGCTTCTGATTTTTTCCCTTTTGATAAATCAATCGTTTTAATTCATTCCAGCTATTCTCAAGCTGTTTAATTTCCTGGTTGAATTTTTTTTTATAAATTTTAGAAATATGAGGCGTATTTAAAAATTTTGCTGATTTTTCTTCCACTATCAACTTATCGACCCTTGTTATAAGCCGCTCAGCCGAGAGTCCCGCTAATTCCTGTTTTGAAATACGTTGTATTGAGCCGCGAATAATACCGAAGTTATTGATTGTAACTGCATCAATGCTAAAAATTCTGAGTTGGTTAATCGCAATATAACCACTAATAAGCACACTGCAAAAGAGTAATACAAGTAAGAAATTAATTTGTAATGACACCCGTATCCCAGAAATAGAGGCGATCAATCGTTTAAGTAAATACATCAGGAATATTGGGTTAGAAGGTTCTCAAATAGATTCTCCTTTTATATCGGTATGGCTTAGAATTTCTTTAGTAAAAAATTAATTAATTAATAATATTTGTATGATTTTATTCAAAAAAACACCCATTCTGGCACCAACTTGGTGCGCAGGGGAAAGATTATAAACAAAACCAAAAACTCTGGTCTGCCACCAATTATTCCTTTATATTCAATACATTAATAAAATCTAATACTATTTCATTTACAGGCATCAAATGGTTACCGTAATAATCTGGATTTGTTTTGCTTTTGCTCTTGGCCTTGCCATGCGGATGATAGGTTTACCCCCTTTAGTGGGTTACCTCGCAGCAGGTTTTGGTCTTAGTATTCTCGGCCATGAAACCAACCCCATTCTCAAAGAAGTGGCACATGCCGGTGTACTGCTATTGTTATTCAGCGTCGGGCTTAAAATCCGACTAAAAACATTAATTCAAAGTGAAGTATTGGCCGGATCACTGCTACACATGTTAGTGACGGTAACCATTGTTTACCTGCTGTTCATCAACCTTTTTGGTATGGACTCGCAATTGGCCTTAATTCTTGGTATTGCCTTGTCGTTTTCCAGTACCGTGGTTGCCGCCAAAGTGCTCGAAAGCAAACGCGAACTGCGTGCATTTCATGGCCGGGTCGCGATCGGTATACTTATTATGCAGGACCTGGTCGCCGTTGCCATTTTAAGTATTGCTAACGGGACGGCACCCTCCCCCTTTGCGTTTTCCTTGCTTGGCCTATTATTACTACGCCCACTTATTTATCGCTTGTTGGATGTTAGCGGCCATGGAGAGCTGGTTATCCTCTATGGTTTACTGGTCGCGTTGGTTATTGGGGGGCATGGATTTGAGTATTTTGGACTCAGCTCAGAACTCGGTGCCCTGCTTCTCGGGGTCATGCTTGCCAGTCATAAACGCGCAGTTGAATTATCCAGCGCCATATGGGGCCTAAAAGAAATTTTGCTGGTCGGCTTCTTTTTACAAATCGGCCTAATCGGCTATCCAACCCTTGAGATGATGGAAAATGCATTTCTGATTAACTTACTTGTCCCACTTAAGGCATTGTTATTCTTCTTTATACTCATTATGTTCCGCTTACGCGCTCGTAGTGCGTTTCTGACCAGTCTTACACTGGCAACCTTTAGTGAATTTGGATTAATTGTCGCGAGTATTGGCGTTAAAAACGGCTGGCTCAGTAATGAATGGATGTTATTACTCGCGATTGCTGTTGCCATGTCATTCGCGGTAAGTGCGCCGTTAAACCGCTATTCGCATGAATTGTATAGCTGGCTGGAAGATTTTCTACAAAAATTTGAGAGCAAAAATCGTCACCCCGATGATGAACCCGTACATATCGGAAACTCGCATATTATGGTGATGGGCATGGGCCGTGTCGGCACCGGTGCCTATGAGCTGCTTGCACAACAAAAAGAACGTGTCATCGGCCTGGATTCAGATCCCGGTAAGGTTGAACGACACCGCAAAAAAGGGCGACGAGTATTGTATGCCGATGCCGAAGATCCTGGCTTCTGGTCACACTTGCATCTTGGTGGAGTACATACCGTGTTGCTAGCGGTACCAGAACTCACCGCTAAACTGCTGGCGGTAAAACAGTTACGAAAACTGGGTTTCACAGGCACCATTGCCACAACAGTCTTATACAATGAAGAAGTTGATCAGCTAAAAGCCGAGGGCGCCGACTTTATTTATAACTTCTATGATGGTATTGGTGCCAGTTTTGCACAAAATACGTTTGCCCAGCAAAAAGCTAATGAGACAAAATAAAAGAAAATTTTGCTTAAATTTGCATGCGAACAATATCGCCCGGGTAAATCAGGTCCGGATTCTTGATTTCGCTTAACTTCGCCACTTCAGGATAGCGGAAAGGATTATTGAGATACTTCTTGCAGATATGCCACAAGGTATCGCCTTTTACGACAACATGGGTAATAAAGCGCACAGGTTTTAACTGGCTTGTCTCAACGTTAGCCGCTACCGTCTTATCAGAAACCTGCGCTTGAACACCACTCTCTACAGGTTGCGTAGCGGTAATGGTGACAATATCACCGGGATAAATCAGGTCCGGGTTTTTAATATTGCTTGATTTCGCCAGTTCAGGATAACGGAAAGGATCATTGAGATACTTCTGAGAGATATCCCACAAGGTATCCCCTTTCACCACAACATGGGTAATATAATATAACTGTTGTTTTACCTGGCCTACCTCAGTTTTAGCAACTGCGGTTTCATCAGACACGGGCAGTTGCTCGATTACTGGGGATGCCACAATATCATTGCTGTTTATTTCATCCACAGGCGGTGGTGTGATCACATTTTCTTCATTATTTAGCGCCTCATAGAGAACACCACCGAGTAACAGTAAAAGCGGCAAGGCTATCCAGGCAGGTCGCCATTTAGAACGCTGATCTTTCTCTTTCAGATATTGCAGCTTCGCTGGAACATCCTCTTTTAAATCTAACTTTCTGTTAGCAATAATCCTTTGTTGTTGAAAGCTATCTGTGTTGCTATCGCTCTCGCCTTTTGCTTCTGCTGTGACCGGTGTTGTCGCAACATGGTGAATTGTATCTGTTTTATCTAAATCTGCTCGTGTATCTATACTTGGTAAAATTGTGGCAGCAACCTTGCTCGCATTTTCACTTGCCGATTTGATAGTGACATCTTTATCACGCTTAATAATATCTGTTTCAGTTTGTGTAGCAGCAACAAAAGCAGGATTTGTTTCTTTCACCAGTGTGCTAGTAGCTTTTGCAGCTTGAACTGCTGTGTCATTTCCTTCCTGTATAGTAGTGTCAACGGGTATTTTACTTTCAGTTACCGGTTTATTGTCGAGATCGTCTTTATCATTTGATGTAGGTAATGACAGATTCGAAGTTTCGCTTGATGCGTCAGCTTTTGGGACGCCCGGAGGAACCATTTTCATACCGTAACGTCTATCACTCGCGGGTACATCACCGGGAACTTCCCAGTAAAATTCATCACTTAAAAGTACTCTTTTAAGCTTTATTGGTTCGGACTTAGAAGATTCAGAGGATGTTTCAGGTTTATCTTTCGCGGGAGTACCAGAAAACGCGGACTGATTCCGATCACGTTTCTTGTGACTTTTCGACATGGGTACCCCCCTGAGATGATGTATAAGCGTTATTTGCCTACACTAACAATCTACAAATATAGACGATATAAAACCATCAAATAGCGCTCTCGATCACATTTAGAGAGAATTTAATTTATCAATAGTATGTAGCTACATTCTAATATTGTAATGCTTCGACACATTAAAGATAGTCATCGCATTT
>CAMYJG010000077.1 GCA_947258695.1 uncultured Ectothiorhodospiraceae bacterium
AAAAAAAAAAAAGAAAATTATTTTGATAATACGATATTTGTTTTCTTTGGTGATCATGGCGTGCATGGTAAAGGTAGCCATATGACTGCCGCTCAACAACAGCTGCACCTTAATGCCTTAAATGTGCCATTAATTATCTACTCACCAAAACTATTGAAAAATAAAAAATACTCTATGGCCGCCAGTGAAGTGGATGTATTACCGACATTAGCAAGTCTTGCCGGTTTCCCACATACCAATTCTTCGATGGGTTCTGATTTATTAAATCCAAATATTAATAAAAACCGCTATGTCTTCACTATGGAACATAGTCAGCCCTGGGTAATCAGCATGGTCGGAAAAGATATGATGTTCTCGGCTAATGTTCTCGGCAAGCAACCCACATTGCATGACTTAACGTCATCTACTCCGAGAAAAGACATCAGTAAGAAAAATCCAAAAGAAGCTGAAAGGCTCAAACGATTAACCTTTGGTGTTTATGAAACAATTAAATATATGCGCTATCACAATAAGCCGAAGTAAATGTGTGCATGTTTTCATTATGGCGGCGACGGCCATAAACATACAGTGATATAAAAATATTATTCAGCTAAACCCGCTTGCCGAAGATCTTTTATAAACCGGTTTTTAATTTCTGCATTAGCCAAGCCGATTGATTTTTCAATACCTGCTACGGTTGTATGTGCTCTTAGTGCCTGAATCTCATGAATCATCCATTCTGCATCAATCTGTCTACCTGCCTGCAAATAACTCGCAGCAAGGTATAACTTAACCATAAGTGCATTTTCATTTCGTTTCTTAGCTTCTTCCAATGCAGTAATCGCTGCATTTATATTTCCTACCATATAATAGGATGCACCTTGTGTATAAAGATATTGCCAAGTGTAATAAGGGTTAAGTCGCATGGCTTTATTATTTATCTCGATGGCATGCGCGGGCTCACCACTATGCATTTTAAGTAATGCAAGTAAACCGTATCCATCGGCATAGTTCGGCGCAATACTAATCGCCTTATTCACCGCCTTCTCTGCATTGCTAAATTCATTTTGCATAAGGTAGACAAAACCTAGTGCCCAATATGTTTGAGGTGTTGAATCATCAAGCTCAACGGCTTTTTTGGCGAGAGTTAACGCTCGTTCTAGTACAATATTGGGAGAATCTTGCCAGACCTCTACAAAATTAGACGCAAGAGTAACCGCCATCGCACCATAGGCTCGTCCATAATAGGGATCAAATTCAATGGCTTTTTTATACGCTTCACGTGCTTGTGCAAAAGCTTCGTCTGTTCTAACTAAAAAGAATTTCTGACCTTCCTGAAAATAGTCATAGGCTTTTAAACTATCGGTTGCTCTTTTTGCTATCCGTTGCTTTTCCTGTTTACTTATCTTAACCGTTAACGCCTTAACAATACTTTCGGTCACTTCATCCTGAACAGCGAATAACTCCGTTATTTTTCTATCATAACGTTGTGCCCAGGTATTAAAACCAGTGGTAGCGTTAACCAATTGTGTATTTACTCTTACTTCATCTCCGAGCTGTCGGATAGTGCCTCTAAGTACATACTTAATATTGAGTTCTTTGCCGACTTCCTTGGGTGAATTTTTCTTGTCTTTATATTGGAAAGAGGTGTTGCTGGCGATCACCAGTATATTTGATAACCTGGAAAGATCGGTAATGATATCTTCTGTTATTCCATCTGCAAGATACTCTTGTTTAGGATCATCACTTAAATTTTCAAACGGCAAAACAACGATAGACGGAGTAGAAAAATCACTTTTAGTTGCTGGTGATGACCATACGAATAGTAAAACAAGTAAAAATAATAGCAGTAAAGAAAACAAGCCGATATTTTTCTTTGTCGAGAAAGATAGCGGGGCTTTCATTGCTAACGTTTCAGTGACTGGCTCACTCGCTCCCTGGGCAGAATCTTGCGCAACATTTTTTGCTATTTTATTACTTTCATTTTCAGTAGGGCTTATTGATGCGATAAGTTGGTAGCCCTTTTTAGGAATGGTCGCAATAAAACGCGGCTGCCGGGCATTATCGTGCAGGGCTTTTCGTAACTTGATGATGGTATTGGTGACAGCATCATAACCAACCAGGGCACCCTGCCAGACATCGCGCTCCAGCTCTTCTCGTGTCACCACTTCACCGGGACGTGAAGCGAAATAGACCAGGACTTCCATGGCCTTTGGTTCAAGATGCACTTCCTCATCACCGTTAGCCAGTATTCCTTCGGCAGGTGACACCCGCCACTCTCCAATGAGAAATCCGTTATATCCCTTATTCATGCCATTTTTCGCAGTGTGTCTTCCAAACGAGAATACATTTCATCCTACCGAACTCCGTTATTGAAATCTATAAGTTCTTGTATTTATTAAGATAAATAACCCGTTGTATTTCCGGCGTGTGACCGTCGCGCTTTGGTTGGGACTTTTCTCAACACCTCAACAATACTCGAATTCAAGCACTAGCGAAGAAAGTGTTAAAAAAATACGAAATTAAATTTAAGGAGAAGGAAAATGATTAATAAGTTAACAATCACTAGTTTATACACCATTGCTTTAGTTAGTTTTTCTCAAGCAACTTTAGCTGAAAATAATTTAAACACTATTTCAGATACTAAAAGTAACCCATTAACATCTGAGCAAGTAACAATACAACAATCCAACCAGCTTGTTATAAGTCAATCTACCCTCGCAAAACCAAAGTCTAATGCAACGCTATCAAAATCAGTTAAAACCGATTCAACAAATAGTGATTTTGATAATGAAAATGTTAACTGGGTACCGAGTGAATGGTACTCACCTTATTAAATTTAATTATTCACTAAAAGTAGGTAATAAACTCATGAATACTACTCTATCAAACCTGTCATACTATTTATTGTTTACTTGCCTACTTTACATAGTGGCTTTTGAATCATCGCTTGCCAGCGATTTTAACGATAGTGAAGCAAAACATATTAGTTACCCTGAATGGTTTAAAGATAATCCATTTAATAATTTAAAAGAGGAAATAAAATATGCCAGAAAAGACGGCAAACTCGGCTTAATGGTTTTGTTTACAACACAAGGATGTTCTTATTGCGCTGCCTTTATTAAAAAAAGCCTGGGAGATCCTGCTATTGCATCTATAATTAAAAATAATTTTCATTCTGTCGGCTTAGAAATTTTTGATGATGTCAATATGACTGATCCAAGGGGAAGAAATATGCCCATCAAAAAGTTTGCAAAAAAAGAAAAAGCTGAATTTTCACCGACACTTGTTTTCTACGGTGAAAAAGGTAAACGACTTTTTCGTGTATCCGGTTACCAATCAGCCGAACGCTTTAAAAAAATGCTTGCTTACCTTACGACTAAACATTACCGCATAGAGACATTTAGCGATCATCTTAAACACCGTGATGTAAAAGATATCCTGGTAAAACCTGTTGGCTTAATGAAAAAAGATGTACTTTTTGAGAAATCACCTTATATGCTACAACGTAACCATCTTAACGCCAGCACGCCTTTACTTGTTATATTTGAACAAGAAAAAAATCGTGATTGCGATGAGTTTCATTCAAAAGTACTTTCTTCAAATGTAGTTCGAAAAACACTCAGCAAATTTGAAATTGTAAGGCTAAGTTCAACCGATAATACAACACCGGTTATTACACCCAGGGGTAAACGCACAACACCCGCCTCCTGGTTTAAGCAAACCGGCTTTAGCCGACTCCCTGGATTAGTTTTTTTTGATGAGCGGGGAAATAATGTATTAGGAACGGACGGGCTGGTAATGAGTCAACGTATGATGAATTCATTAAATTTTGTTATTGAGAAAGCCTATAAGAAAAACTGGAGCTACCAACGATTTGCCAGGGCTAAAGCAATTGAAAGAAATAATAAAAATAACTAGGAAAATTATATTTCCTTAATACCATCTTACAAAGGAGTTTTATTTAACATGAGTATTCTTTTAAAAGCATTCACTATATTGCCGCTCACTCTACTACTTGCCTGGAGTACTAACGCCAGTGCAGAAACAGCTTTAGTTGGCGAAGCTTTATACACTAGCGATAAAGCACCTGATTCAATGCTTTATGATAAACCACAAAAAGTCATTGAAGGAGTATGGTCAGCTATTGGAGCGACATCACCTTCAAGATATGAAAATTCAGGTCATAACAATAACCTGTCGTTTGTGATTACCACTGAAGGTGTACTGGTGGTGAATGCCGGTGGTAATTATTTACTGGCAAAGGCCTTACATGATGAAATTAAAAAAATTACAACTCAGCCAGTTAAATATGTTGTTTTGGAAAACGGGCAAGGTCACGCCATGCTAGGTTCAAGCTATTGGCAAGAACAAGGCGCAACCGTCATCGCGCATGAACAAGCTTTGCATGAAATAGAAGAAAACTCTTACGCAATTTTAGCAAGCATGAAAAAAACGCTGAAAGAAAAATCGGCGAACACCAAGGTCGTTAAACCAAACAAAACCTTTAAAGATAAAATGGTGATTAACATGGGAGGGGTCCGCTTTGAATTACTCAACCTTGGTCCCGCTCATAGCCCGGGAGATATCATTGTCTGGTTACCGCAAAAGAGTTTGGTGATCTCGGGCGACATGGCCTTTCACCAACGCATGTTGCCGCTTTTCGAACACACCGATACCGCCGCCTGGATTAACACCTGGGATAAGTTTGCAGCACTCAATGCAAAATATGTTATTCCGGGACATGGTGGACCAACTGATATGAAACAAGTCACGCTTTATACCAAAGACTATCTTGTCTTTTTACGTCAACAAATGGCCAAGCTATTAGATAAAGGCGGCACACTGCAGGATGCTTATGAAATTGACCAGTCGGCTTATGCGCATTTACCCACATCAGAATTTTTGGCCAAACGAAATGCCGGGCAAGTTTTTCAATCAATGGAATTCGAGTAATTAAGCTGAGTCAGTAAAATGCAACTGTCAGGCCCCTGGCCTGACAGAAAAGCAACGCTTTAAATTTGACCCCACAAAACCAATCCGCTAAGGTCGCTGCCTCAATAAAACACCAAATTCAGGCAAAAATATGAATGTTCTCGTTATAGGCGGCGGTGGCCGCGAGCATGCCCTGGCATGGAAAGCAGCCCAATCTAGCAATGTATCCAAAGTGTATGTGGCACCCGGTAATGCCGGCACAGCCCTTGAGGAAAAGCTCGAAAACGTCGCGATTAGCGCAGAAGATATCGATGCCTTAAAGGCCTTTGCTACTGAGAATAAAATTGATCTGACGATTGTTGGCCCGGAAGCGCCACTGGTAATGGGCGTGGTGAATCAATTTGAAGCCGCCGGCTTACGTTGCTTTGGTCCAAGTGAAGGCGCCGCGCAGCTCGAGGGCTCAAAAGCGTTTACTAAAGATTTTCTCGCGCGCCACAATATTCCCACCGCCGCTTACGCCAACTTTACCGAGATCGATCCCGCCGTTGCTTACATTAAAGAGCAAGGCGCCCCGATCGTGATTAAGGCCGATGGCCTCGCCGCGGGTAAAGGCGTGATCGTGGCGATGACGGAGGACGAAGCCATTACCGCGGTCAAAGACATGCTGGCTGGTAATGCCTTTGGTGATGCCGGGCACCGCGTAGTGGTTGAAGAATTCCTCACCGGCGAAGAAGCCAGTTATATCGTGATGGTCGATGGCACAAATATTCTGCCGATGGCAACCTCGCAAGATCACAAGGCAGCACTGGATGGCGATAAG
>CAMYJG010000078.1 GCA_947258695.1 uncultured Ectothiorhodospiraceae bacterium
TAAAGCTTAAATCCTGAAACCACCATGTCGACTGCGGAAGCGGTAATCCATAATGAAGTAACCGGCGACGATACCGACTAATAAAATAATGACCAGCAAACTCCAGTACCACATCGGAAATTTTGGACGGATACTGGCAAGTTCTTCGGGGGTAGGAATGCGTTCACCTTTAAGGTGAGCAAGTGCGACATCAATGCGCTTTTGCATCACATCATTTTGTTCTTTAACTTCTTTAAGTTCATTAAAGATTTGTTTTTGATCAATCGTCACTTCTGCCTTAGGTTCTTTTTCCAGTTCAGTTATTTTCAATTTTAAGGCTTCAACTTCTTTTATTGACTCGGCTAATTTTTTTTCTACTTCCGGATCAGCAACAACCTTACCGCCTTTACGTTTTTTTAGTTCACGAATGGTGGTGGTTGCATTGGATACCTGGTCACGTCGTACCTGTAATTCCTTCCTGTTTTTTTCAAAATCAACTTTTAACTTATCAAGTTGCTGGGTAGTTTGTTCATACTGATGTGCCAGCACGTCGTATTTCCTGGTTGATGGTGTTTGTTTCATCACAAAGCCTTCACTCACCCAGCCTTCTGTACCATCATCCAATTTTATTTTTATAAAGCCTTTAGTGGTATCCAGTACTTCAAGTTCTGTTCCGCTGGGTACAGACTTAATCAATTCACTGGTCTCATCGGCTTCGATATGTATTCCTAACAAGATACGGTCAGTGACATAACGTTTTTCTGCTACTGCTATATTGGTTAGCGATATAAATAACGTGATAAAAATTATTATTCTTTTCATTTGACATCCAATCTTCAAAGTAAAAATCGAGATAAACATTTTTGTTTACCCCGTTATTCCAGTCATCTTTTAACCGGAATTTAAATTTTAACTATGGATTGCGGCTTAATACTTGCCGCAATGACATATTTTTTTATGCAATACCGCTATGACGCAGTAATGCATCAATCTCCGGTTCACGACCACGAAATTGTCTAAATAACTCCATTGGCTCTTTGGTTCCGCCTTGTTCTAAAACGCATTCTAAAAATGCATCGCCCGTTTTAGAATCAAAAATACCTTTTTCTTCAAACAAGGAGAAGGCATCGGCAGATAACACTTCTGCCCATTTATAACTGTAATACCCTGCCGCATAACCCCCCGCAAAAATATGCGAGAAGCCATGTTGAAAACGATTATAAGAAGGCGGTATTAACACGGAGACTTCTTGTCGCACCTCGTCTAACATTTTCTGAATACTATCGGCCGTTCGGGTCCCAGGTGAATATTCGTAATACATACGAAAATCAAACAGAGAAAACTCAATCTGCCTCACCATTTGCATGCCGGCCTGGAAATTCTTGGCAGCATACATTTTATTAAACAGTTCTTCAGGAATTGGTTCACCAGTTTGATAATGGGCGGCTATTAAATCCAGTGCATCACGTTCCCAACACCAGTTCTCCATAAACTGACTGGGCAATTCGACCGCATCCCAGGCTACACCATTAATACCAGAGACACCGATATGTTCCACCTTGGTTAACATATGATGTAAACCATGTCCGAATTCATGAAACAGTGTGATGACTTCATCATGTGTGAATAAGGCTGGATCATCACCAATCGGCTGGGTTAAGTTGCAGGTTAAATAGGCGACGGGAATTTGTAAGCTGCCATCCACATTACGTTTACGACCAATGCAATCATCCATCCAGGCACCACCGCGTTTTTTATCGCGTGCATAAAGATCTAAATAAAACTGGCCGCGTAGTGCATCTTTATCATCCCGGATTTCGTAAAAATGTACATCGTCATGCCAGGTTTCAACACCTTTCACTTCATTAATCGAAATACCGTATAAACGTTTAACCACAGAAAACATACCTGGAATCACCGTCGTTTCCGGGAAGTACGGTTTTAAATCTTGCTGGCTAAAATCAAAAGTATGTTGGCGAAGTTTCTCACCGTAATAAGGAATATCCCAGGCGGAAAGATCATTCATGTCGTGTTCTTGTTTAGCAAAGCCAGTTAGCTCAGCGAGTTCTTGTTTTGCCATCGGTTTAGATCGTTTCGCCAGGTCATGTAAAAAAGATAAAACTTGCTCTGGCGTTTCTGCCATCTTGGTGGCCAGTGACCGTTCCGCATAATTATTAAAGCCAAGCAGCTGCGCAACTTCATGACGAAGGCTGAGAATCTCTTCCATGATCTGACTGTTGTCATACTCACCGGCATTCGGACCTTGATCGGAAGCGCGGGTTGAATACGCCTGGTACATCTCTTCACGCAGTGCACGATCATCAGCGTAACTCACCACCGCGTAATAAGAAGGGAAGTTTAAGGTAAATAACCAGCCATCAAGTTCTTTAGCTTCGGCTGCTTGCTTTGCCATGGCTAAGGCGGAATCTGGTAAACCGGCTAACTGTTTTTCATCGGTGATATGCTTGGTCCATGCCTGTGTCGCGTCTAATATATTTTCTTCATACTTACTGGTCAGCTTGGATAGCTGTTGGCGTATTTCACGGAAGCGTTTTTTCTTTTCAGTTGCTAAATCAATGCCCGACAAATGAAAGTCACGCAGTGCGTTATCGATGATTTTTTGTTGCGCTTCATCTAATTGATTATATTCAGGGGAATCTTTTATCGATTGATAGGCTTCATATAACTCCACATTTTGACCCATCTCGGTGCTGTACTCACTTAATAGTGGCAAGCAATTATTATATGCATCACGTAATTCATCAGAATTCACCACTGAGTTCATATGACTCACCGGTGACCACATTCGGCCTAAACGATCATCCATGTCTTCTAAAGGCTGGATAAAATTTTCCCAGCTGTAATGTTCATTTTCATTTAATAAGATTTGAATTTGTTCACGGTTAAATTCAATCAACTCTTTAAGAGCAGGTTCAACATGCTCTGGTTTAATATGTTGAAAAGGCGGTAAACCTTCCATTGTTAACAAGGGATTTTCGCTACTCATTTAATGCTGTTTCCTGGTGCGGTTCGCGTACAATACGTCAATATAAGGCCCTAATTTACCATGCCAGCGTATAAAGGAATAATATTTTCGTGACCAGCAACAATGACGCTTCATTACACCCCTACGAGAATTTAACCCCGGATTGTATTCTCGATGCCATCGAAAATGTGGGCTTTTTACCGACCGGTAGTTTGCTGGCACTGAATAGTTATGAAAACCGGGTTTACCAGGTCAGTCTTGAAGATGGCTCCTTCATTATTGCCAAGTTTTATCGCCCCGAACGTTGGTCTAATGAGGCCATATTAGAAGAGCATGCGTTTACCGCGGAGCTAAAACAACAGGAGATCCCCGTTGTCGCACCCATCGCGATCAATGATAAAACGCTATTTAGCTTCAATGGCTTTCGCTTTGCGGTTTTCCCCCGCCAGGGTGGGCGTACACCGGAGCTTGAGCAAGCAGAAACCCTGGAGCAACTTGGCCGCTTTTTAGGTCGCATACATGCCATTGGCGCTTCTCGTCCGTTTGCACATCGCCCAAAAATTTCGGTACAGAATTTTGGCTTTGAGTCACTCAGCTTTTTACTTGAACATGATTTTATCTCCCCTGAAGTAAGGACCAACTATCAAAATGCTGCTGTAGAGCTATTACAACTGGTTGAGCAACGTTATGACGCGATAATGCCAAGGAATATTCGCTTACACGGCGATTGCCACCCAGGTAACTTACTTTGGCGTGATGATGCACCGCATTTTGTTGACCTCGATGACTGTCGCATGGGCCCCGCTGTGCAGGATTTATGGATGTTACTTTCCGGGGATAACAATGAAATGAGTCATCAATTCAGGCAGATTTTGAAAGGCTATGAAACATTTTTTGAGTTCGATCTAGCCGAGCTCTCACTCATCGAATCGCTGCGCAGCTTGCGCTTGCTGCACTACAGTGCGTGGTTAGCCAGACGCTGGGATGATCCTGCTTTCCCACAACATTTCCCCTGGTTTAATAGTCCACGATACTGGGAAGAGCAAATGATCACCCTGCGAGAGCAAATCGAACGGCTACAAGCTCCAGCACTTAAACTCTAATATCCTCTTAAACTCTAATATCCTTCCAAAATATATCCCTAGTAAATTACTAGGTTATAAGAATAATTTATTACAAAAACCATGCTTGAAATGAGGTAAACATTTAATTTTTAAGAAAATTAAATTTTGTAATTTACTATTCCACATTTTATATGAGTGCACTATGCAACCAATCAGATGTAATTTTAGATTTATTACACAAATATTACAGCCTGATGAATAAATATATTCAAATTTTCGATTTAAAATATCAATATGATTGATGTATTTATAAAAATCATAGACTTAGATTAAATCTAAGAAAATCAGTATATAACCATGTAGTTATGCAGGTTATTTATCTGGTCATAAGTTTTATGCATACTCAGACCCGTTCTAATAATTATAAAAAATAGATTTCCAGCCCCCACGTTCAAATATTTTTGGAGGAGCACTATGAAAAAAGAAATGAATCGACGTAACTTTCTGAAATTCAGCAGTGCAGGGATCGCAAGCGCATTACTTGGAAGTACGGGTCTACTCAGCTGGACACCGCGCGCAGAAGCAGCAACCTTAAACCAAACCTTTTATATCACCGAAGGTTTTATTACTCAGCCTGATGGTGTTGATGTTTATTTTCGCGGCTTTAGCCCGAATAGCAGCAGCCTGACCGTACCCGGAGCACAAATGATCGTGCAGGAAGGGGATACCGTTAATATCACCATCGAAAATACACTTGGCACCGATCACAGTTTTGTCATTGATGGTGTCGTTAATAGTGGTGTCATTGCCGGCGGTACCAGCAAAACTATCTCATTTACTGCCAATAGTGCGGGTACCTACCTCTACTATGATGGCCTGAATGCGCCATATAACCGTTTAGTTGGCCTGCACGGTGGCCTTGCAGTGATGCCCAGTGGCAGCAGTGATCAGCTATATGCGGGTAGTCCAACATTTGTTCAGCAGTATTTCTGGGTGTTCCATGATATAGATCCTGTCTGGCATGACAGAATTCGTCTCGACCGTACACCGAACACCGGTTATAGCCCACGCTACTTTACTCTCAATGGTTTGAGCGGCCGACCACCCGGGTCTCCAGGCGCACATGATCCTGCGATTGATAGTATGTATGACCCACGCTCTCAACTTAAAGGTAGTGTAGGCGACCGTGCACTAATCCGAGTATTAAACCCTGGCATGTGCCAACAATCTGTTCATTGTCATGGTAACCATGTTGAATGGTTAACTGATCACGGTCGCATCTTACCTGACCCCTGGTATAAAGATTGTGTTTACCTTGAAGGTGACAAAGGCCAGGTCGATATTATTTACCCCTTTGAATCCCCACCGGATGCTTACCCACCAGTTAATAAAGGTAAATATCCAATGCACCTGCATACCGAAATGTCTCAAACCGCCGGCGGTGGTTTGTATATGTTTGGTTCAATTACAGAAATTATTATTGAATAAGGGGGAAACAGATATGTTTGATCTATTAGAAAAATACACTCCAAAAATGGGCCGTGGTGGCGGTGGCAACGGCGGCGGTGGTGGCATGGGCAACGCCTGCTATATCTATACCGACGTAACTCCAACACCAGGCTTAACCAATAATCCTGATGTCACTTATAACCTGGGTATAGACATGTCTATCCCACTGACCATGGACGACGGTAATACCATTAACATGTGGGGCTTTACCGGGAGCGGTGGCGGTATGATGGGAGGGTCAGGAACATTTCCATCGCCTGCCATGCGTATGCGTGAAGGTGATATTGTGCATACTAACCTTAGCGTTAACATGATGTGGGCACATACTGTCCATCACCATGGTATTGAGCCTGAATATCATAGTGATGGTGTAGGCCACATTTCATTTGACGTATTAGGTGATACTTACACCTACCAATGGCGACCATCTCAAGCAGGCACCTATTTCTACCATTGCCATACCAATACCGTATTACATGCTGAAATGGGTATGTACGGGGCTCTGATTGTGGATCCGCCAGAAGGTGCCGGCACACTTTATTCAGGTGGCCCAACGTATGATGTTGAAGCCTTCTGGGTTGTCGATGAAATTGATTCATCATGGCATACCTTACCCTGGGATGCAGGTACCTGTGGTGGTGACGTTGGTTTAAATGAACTCAACCCGGATTACTTTGTTATAACCGGTGTTGATGGCAGTGGTAACAGTGCAATGAACTTACCGCCTATATCAGCAACAGTACAAGTCGGGCAAAAATTATTAGCTCGATACATATGCGCCGGCTATCACCCACAAAAAATTCGGTTTGGCGGGTTAACGGGTACGATTCATATATCAGATGGCCGTGTTTTACCTAAACCTGTTCAGGTAACTGATGTACGTGCCTGTTCAGGTGAACGGTACGATATTATTTTTGAACCACAAGAAGGAGATGAAGGCACATACACTATTGAAACCGATATTATTCACTGGGTAACCGGTGAAGTACTTGGAACAACAAGAACAAGTATTACTGTGTTTTAAGAAAAGAAAATATAATAATAACTATAAATGGCGTATTTAATACGCAGTCTCCGGGGAGGAAAAGACGTCATGCTTTTCCTCTTTTTTTTATGAAATTAAAATAACTCTTAAAAAACTCAAGACATTAATTTTAGTTTTGTTCCCAGGTGATTCGTTAAAAATTTAAGTAGTGAGACATTCTATATATTAATCGAATCAGCTTGATAGTAGACAAGGCCCTATGGTGCCTCGACGTTTATACTTACCATCCCATCATCTGACACTATTCCATCAAAGATGGTAAAAGGTATATTCACACGGCCTGTAAATTTAGCGTCAGGGATAAAAAACCAGTCACCATTTGATTGAACCAGACGACCTCCCTCTGGCCCATTAATAAATGATGTTATTAGGTCTTTGTCTGAATCAGAGTCGGTTCCGGCTAAATTGATCTTTATTTTCTGTCCCATAGATGTTGAGATTAATTGATCGGTGGCCTTGGGCGAGACGTTATCAACCGATGTAAATATCCCTTGAGAGAAAGTATAGAAAGATCCCGCATAGACATTTTTTAAAGAATGCGCCCTGACCATATACCATGCACCAGGAACCGGATTTGAATCAACAAACTGATGTCCAACATGCAACTTAGATGGTTTTAAGGCTTGATAACTTCCAAATCGATCTAATGCACGATAGATACGATAGTGCACTTCCGCTTTATCATCTGCCTTCACCCAATTAAGCTGCACACCACCTTCCAGCCTTTTAGCCTGTAATCTTCTGACAGGTTCCGACGGGAAAGGATGTAATGTCGGATCACCCAACAAGTTGACCCAGACAGGATTAAGCCAGGTGTAGTTCCCAGTTGGGGTATATTCCAATGTATCAGCCCCCCCAAATGTCCGTGTGCCGTTATTGACCGTGCGCAAATGACTGTAACCAATAGATTTGCCCAGCGCCATGTGATTCAACTGCCATGTCGGCCGCCCACCCCACCCCGTAGCTATGCCATACCACTTTTGCGCCAGCATAATTTTCATGGTGTTGTTCCATTGAGAAAAATTAAGCTTACCGCTACCAAAGTTTATGGAGAAAACCGTCTTAATAGGCGTTGTTGATGTGTAGTCTGAATACTTCCAGCTTCCGAAGTCCACACCAAATAACCACGGCTGTTGCTTGCCCACATCATGGTGGCCGCCTTTAATGATTTCTTTTGGACCAACAATATTTCGCAGCGCATTAGTTTCCCCTGATAAATTATTGTTGTCCCCGTATGCTTGGCGCAAATCTCCCAGGTGCCCATGTCGCCAGTGGTGATTCTTGTCGAAATACCTTTTTAATAAAGTTATTTCATCTCCGAGTGCGCCATCTAAATTAGAAAAGTCAATTCGTCCAACCTGCATTTCGATATGATCGCTTGGAATGGCGTTATGCTGCAAAATCCCCTGACCATTATCACGCCAAACACCATCCATATCGGCATAAAATAAATCTGTTTCCAACGGGCGACGCTTGTGCCCGTCAGGATTCATTCGCCCGCTCTTAACGATCGGAAGATGGCCAACCAAAATCAAAGTATGAGCTGCTGACGGGTCAGTATAATAATTGCGTTTAATCCGAGCACGTAGTTTTCGAGCAGCTTGAAGATTTTTGACTAAGTCTTTATCGTTACCACGCGGCACATCGTGACGAACAACCTTCCAGCCATCACCGATCAAATCCAGCATGAAACGATCCAGACGCGGGGCAAGATCTCCAGCGAGCGTTTTATCGACGATGACAATTGCTACGCCACGATGCTCTTGTACTGGCACATTACGTCCCGCTACCCAGTAACCCGTCTCAATTCTCTCTTTGCTGGGGCGGGAAATTCGATACTCATAAGCGACACCCGGCTGACTCGTCTTATCTCTATAGACCCTGGCGACACTTCTGACCGATGCAATACTTTGCCATGACACTTTATTTGTTTGACCTAAAATACGACGTTGAATATTTACACGTCCATTTTTCGTACCATTTACCTTAGGCCAGCTAATCTCAACACTAGATCCATCTTCAACAACCTTCCCATCAATTTGTAGAAATTGTTCTAGTAAAGTCTCGGCTGCTCCTATGTTCCCAGAGAAAAAGAAAATAAAGGAGCAAATAAACAAACATGCCGCCATTTCTGCGCCAATACCTGAATGACCACTCAATATACTCGATGAAGTTTTTCGACTAATACCGAGCGCCTTCGCTGCATTAGTAACGATCAATTCCAAAAGACCAAAACAGAGCTCTTTTATCAAATCATATTTCCTTTATGATTAGCTTTTGAAGAATGTAACTGAAAACCGGATAAGTCCATAACTTAAGCTACAGTAGATGTATACAATTGATCAAGAATAACTCTAAGACGGTTTACAGGTTTTGCTTGAATCCTATCTTTCCCTCCCCCCAAAAAAAATTTTTTTCGAGTCCTTTATGCTTTAATCCTTTACTCTTAACAATAAACACAACCTATAACATCACTGTTATCAAAATAGTTTGTTGTGCCCCAATTAATAAAGCTTTCTTAACTATGTTATGATTCTCAAACTCAACATTTTATTGTTTCGTATGTAGCCAATGCTTGTTGGGTTGTCTCTTAGATATGTGATCCTTCAACGATAGTAGTAAATTTGTAACTACAGAGATTCATTGAAAAGACAAAAATAAATTTTTCTAATAATACAATAAATAGCTTTTTAAATGTCTAATAAGAAAGTTACAACGAATCTATCGATAGCACTACTTGCAAACTCTGATCCTAGCAACCCAGCTTATCTGTCAGGCATGCCATACAGTATGATGCAGATTCTCAGATCAAAGGGTGCCCATGTCTATTCTATTTCTCCCGAACCGGCAGTATTAAGAATACTTCGAAGGTACAAACTGCGAATACTTAACATGTTACCCAAAAAACTTCGCATGTACCTTAAAGTGATTAAGTCGAGACTCACCCCAAGCAAGAAAAGTAGCAAACAGCAGGATCCTGAGCTGGAGAAGCAACAGCTCCTGAATACAGCCCGAAAGAACTCGGAACGTGTCGCCCAACTGGTGAGGCACAAAAAACCAGACGTAGTCTTCGGCTGTTGTATCAGCAGCCTGCTCTACGCGTTCGAGCTGGATATCCCAATCGTCTACTT
>CAMYJG010000079.1 GCA_947258695.1 uncultured Ectothiorhodospiraceae bacterium
AAAAAGTTAATATACTGGCCAGCAAAGAATTGCATGCGCTCTGTTTTTGGCAGCTGCAATTTAATCTGAATGACATCGTGATTTAGCTGAACTTTTTCCTGAACCCGACAAGGTAAAATCTTTACTTCAATTTCTTCTGATGCCATCACTTCCTTTGATTTGATAACAAGATCACTGCTTGGAATCGCCTGGCAAAAAAGCGCATAACCTTTATTATGATCCTCTTCAGAGATTCCGCCAGGTAAACTATTGGGATATGATACGGTTCCTTGAAGTAACTGACCTTTGCAGGCACCACAACCACCACCGCGACATCCATATGGCAAGGTGATACTTTGACGTAACGCGGCATCCAAAACGGATTCGCCTTCGTTAACGTGAAAAATGTGGTCGGTAGACTCGATACGAACGGAATAACTCATTAAAATACTCAACTTTTTTCTGGACGCGGAATTATCCCCTAATGACTGACAAAGATAAACCTTTTAAAAACATTGTTATCATCGGATGCGGTGATATTGGCCAACGCGTGGCTAAATTATGGAAAAATCAGGGCAAATCCGTATTTGGTATTGTAAAAAGTGAAGACAGTTTAAATACCCTGAGACAGCAGCATATTCATGCCATTGCTGCAGATTTGGATGACATAGAAACGCTTGAGTCACTGGATGAGCGCCTGCTTAACAATGCATTAATCTATTACTTTGCGCCCCCGCCTGCCACAGGCATTATTGATAGTCGAATGGCGAATTTTCTTAAACGCTTCAATACTTCTATCCAGCCATGCCAATTAATTTATATCAGTACCTCGGGTGTATATGGCGATCAACAAGGTCAGCTGATTAATGAGCAAACAGCAACCAACCCACAAGTTGATCGGGCGAAACGGCGTTATAACGCAGAACTACAACTTGCCATATGGAGCAAAGAATCCGACACAGCCGTTACTGTATTACGAGTTGGCGGCATTTATGGGCCAGGGCGATTACCGCTACAACGGCTAAAAGACCAGGTCCCGATGTTGCTAGAAAACTTGTCACCAAAAACTAATCGCATACACTCCGATGACTTAGCTCAGGTCTGTGTTGCCGCGGCCACAGAAAAGGCCGCCGGTGAAATTTACAACGTCAGTGATGGTACAAACAGCAACATGACCGAGTATTTTAATACCATTGCCGACTTTACCGGCTTACCTCGCCCACCACTGGTTGATTGGGATGAAGCAGAAAAAACAATCAGTAAAGGCATGCTCTCTTACCTGAGAGAATCCCGCAGAATGGATAATTCCAAAATGATGAATGAACTGGAAATTGAACTGCTTTATCCAACGCTAAAAGAGGGGCTTGAAAGTTGTTTATAAAAAGCAACTTGTTACCTGGTAAATTGACGTTGAGATTGCCGCGCTAGCGTTTATAGATTCAAATTATTAAATAAATCAACGTTATTTTGGTGGAAAGTTTTCCAGTATTTCAGTGACCAGATCTTTAATTAACCTGTTATACGTTTCCGGCGTTGCCCCTGAATACAAAGAATACCCTAATGAACCGCGCCATATCAGTGCATTATTTTTTGTTGTTACCACGTCAAGCGTTAACACCAGGTTATCAATCGTTGTTGCTTCGCCAACAGGCACATGAAATCCAAAACCAATCGCAGAATGGTGGCCTGCGGTACCGAAACCTATAGAAACAGCTGAATCCTGCACTTCTATTTCCTGTTTAATATCCAGGTAATATTTAATCGTTAACTCAGCATTTTTAGCGACACGTTTAAAACCTCTTTTTGTAAAGGCATGATGCACTTCATTAATCACTCTTTGTTGCATAAAAGAGCTGTTGACCCGGGTATCGGCAGATACCCTGACAGGTTTTTTTTGCAGACTATATGTCGTATATGAAGCAAAATTAATACTTCGGTCGTAATCAATATTTACCGGAGAGGCACATGCAGAAAGCATGAGAAAGAAAAATAGAATAGATAAAACCCGCATTGATGGCCTCCTTTTTGAATTATCATTAATACTAGTATAGTTTATTTATCAGGAAGCTCGACTACGTTTACTTCTTAACCATTTTATTAATGGATCCCATTGTTCTAAATCCTGCCATACTTTTGAAGGAGGCATTTCAAAAATTCCTACCCCTTTGTCTTCTGCATGAATATAGTTTTGTGTATCACGTAAGGTAGTAACAAAAGGAATTTTTAAACTTTTCAAAAAGGCATACAAGGCATGGTAACTTAAGGTATTTTCACGAACACGATTTGCGACAACCGCTACCTTGGTTTCTTTTCTTGAGACCCGCGCACTGGTTAATAGTTCTTTTATAAAATTTGCACCCGCTCGAATATCAATCGGTGAAGGTAAAACAGGAATAATAATAGTTTCGACACGCCTTACCAGACCCGCTAACTCACGCCCTTCAACCCGGGCCGGTGCATCCATAATGACTATCTCGGTGTCTTTAGAAAAGCGCACTGCTTCTTTGGTAGCATCTATCCCTGTTATTTCAGGTAAACTTCGTGATCGTGCTTTGAGCCAGTCTAAGCTTGAACCTTGCGGATCAAAATCGACCAGGGTAACTTTTTTTTGCTCATAAGTGGCAAAATAGCTGGCAAGATTTGTGGCAATGGTACTTTTACCACAACCCCCCTTGGAATTTAATACCATTATCTTACGCACGTTTAATCCCCAGTTTTTAATTCACTTTAAATTCTAATATATGTAGAATTTATTTTTTTACTAGTTTTTTAACTTTTTACTTATGTTTTAATTTCTTTACTATTTTTTCTTTCTTTACTTGTTTTTATTTTTTCACTAAAGGAAGAACAATATAGAAAACCGTACCTTGATCTTTAACTGAATCATAACTCACCATACCATCATGATTCTCAATAATATTTTTTATAATATTTAAACCCAGCCCTGTTCCTTTTACCACTTCTTCATCACGTGAATGCACCTGGGTGAATTTTTCAAAGATAATTCCTTTATCCTGCTCTGATATACCAACACCATGGTCTTCAATATTTAATCGTATGCTTTTTACCAGCTCTTTAAAATAAATCTTAATCTTATCTTGTTTCGCACCATATTTTGCAGCATTTGATAGTAAATTTGCCATCACCTGTAACATACGCTCTTTATCCGCATAAACAATATAATCTTTGTCAGGTTTTAAAAAATAAAACTCAGCATTAAATTTTTTAGCATATTCAATATTTTCCTGTATCGCTTGTTCTACTATCTCAACCAGGCTTATATTTTCTTTATATAACTGGAAATGACCAGATTCCATTTTTTTCACATCTAAAATATCATTCACAATACCGGTTAAACGGTCAATGTTGTCTGAAGCCATATTCAGGTATTTCTTTATATCATCATTGACCGGACCTAAAGTTTCATTGGTAATCAATTTAATGGCACCGCTAATCGAAGTTAATGGTGTTCGTAACTCATGACTCACTACCGTGACAAATTCAGCCTTGATGGCCTCGGCTTTTTTTCTTTTTTTCTCTTCTTTTTTTACCAATGTAAAAAATGCGAATGCTGCCAGAAAAAACATCAGTAATATAAATACACTTTCAGCTATTCTTTTTGTCTTATAATCAGAAAATAACAAAGGCAACTGAAAATCATAAACCGTCCATTCTGTATTTTTAACTTTTTCCTCTGCTAATAAATATGACATCTCATTTTTGCTTAAGCGGTAATCTTCCCTGTAATTTTTATTTCTAGCTCCATCAGTTGTCACTTCAATAAGATTCTCGAATTTTTTAGATGCGAGGATAGTATTATGACCAATCGCTTGCGCACTTTTCAGATAACCTGAAACTTCGTCGGCAGGAAAACTGATAAAAAAGATATATTCCTTAGCTGATATATTTATTTTTGCTAACAAATCATAGTGATAAATATCATGATGAGGATGAACACGTAAAGTAGCGCTATTGCTGTCTACGTAATCTTTAATGTCTGAAAGGCAGAGATCGCCAATTAAACCATCAAAATCATCATAATAGGGATTGCCATCCGTATCCGTGATAGTAAATGAAAAATAATCAGGGAAGTATTTATTGATTTCACTTTCAAGCTTAGCCTTTAATTGCACGTTTTCAGGATCTAAAGCGGATTGATTTATGATGGCCTTGTGTTCATTTGCAAAAACCTGGATCAATCTTTTGCGTTCACGAAGATACTGGCTGATTGATTCACTGACATTTCTGACAGAGTTTATAGCGATTGAATGATGATATTCCTGGAAATCATTAATACGCTTTGCACTAGACCATACTAAAATGGTGGTGATTGCGAGAAACAGTATTACGACTGCAATGTGTGTTTTTTCGTATGCCACGATATACCTAATACTCTGACTTCCATATAAGTATGACTATTATCGGCAGAAAAAAACTTTTCATAATTATAATCTTTACTTTAGTAAATTAAGTTCATCCCAGATTTCATCCACACGTTTTTTAACCGCTTCGTCCATAACTATCGGCTCACCCCATTCACGATCCGTTTCACCCTTCCACTTGTTGGTGGCATCCATCCCCATCTTGCTACCTAAACCAGAAACGGGTGACGCAAAATCAAGATAATCAATAGGGGTATTCTCGATTATCGTGGTATCACGAACTGGGTCCATACGGGTGGTCATGGCCCAGATAACATCATTCCAGTCACGTACGTTGACATCATCATCGGTGACGATAACAAACTTGGTATACATAAACTGGCGTAAGAAAGACCAGACACCCAACATGATCCGTTTAGCATGCCCCGGGTATTGTTTTTTCATACTCACCACCGCCATCCGATAAGAACAACCTTCTGGTGGTAAATAAAAATCAACGATCTCAGGAAACTGTTTTTTTAGTATTGGCACAAAAACTTCGTTTAATGCCAAACCCAGTATGGCCGGCTCATCGGGTGGCCGCCCGGTATAAGTGGAATGATAAATAGGATCTTTACGGTGGGTGATACGCTCTATGGTAAATACCGGAAAACGTTCTACTTCATTATAGTAACCAGTGTGATCACCGAATGGGCCTTCGTCTGCTTCTTCACCGGGCATCAGGTAACCTTCCAGTACATATTCCGCTGATGAAGGTACTTGTAAGTCTGACCCCAAACATTTAACCACCTCCGTTTTTTCACCGCGTAGCAAACCAGCAAAACCATATTCAGATAAACTATCCGGTACCGGTGTTACCGCGGCAAGGATTGTTGCCGGATCAGCACCGAGTGCGACTGCAATGGGGAAAGGTTCACCCGGATGTTTTTCCTGCCACTCTTTATAGTCTAATGCTCCACCACGGTGAGCCAGCCAACGCATAATGACCTTGTTTTTAGCGATCACTTGTTGGCGGTAGATTCCCATGTTTTGTCGATCTTTATTCGGTCCTTTGGTTACAACCAGCGCCCATGTGATTAAAGGGCCGGCATCTCCCGGCCAACAGGTTTGAATCGGTAACCTGGATAGATCAACATCGTCACTTTCGATGACGACTTTCTGGCAACCGGCCTTACTAACAACCTTCGGTGCCATATTTTAGACTTGTTTAAATACCGGTAGCTTTTCCCAGGCGTCTTTTAAACCTTTGGGTGGTTCAGGTTCTTTCAAAAAGGCGAGTAATTCACCGACTTCGTCAGGTGTACCAAATAAATTAGCAAGTACCGGGGTATCGAAACCTTTCGGATTTTCAAAAAGAATCGCAGGTCCACCAGCACGTAAGGTACGGTCACAAATTTCTGTCATTTCAAGATTAGGATCAACCTCATGGCTGACACGTACCAGCTCATTTTTTGCTTCGAGTTGCTTTATAAAATCACGGAGATCTTTATATTTCATTATTTTTCATCTAGTTACACTATTTAAAGATCATGATACAAATAAACATTCACAAATGACATGCAAATTCGCTAAAAATGCCAGCAAAATAGCCAAGGCCTGCAAATCAAACAAAAAAAATCCCGGCAATTGCCGGGACTTTTTATTTTACACAGTTAGTTTTTAATCTTCATCAGATGTTGCTTTTTCTTTTCCTTTTCCTTTTCCTTTTCCTTTCTTTTTACATTCAACTTCTGTGCTGGCAAAAAACACATTGTCTTGAAGATCAGAGATAGTGGTGTTCCTGACAATGACGTCTGATAATGTTGTGGCTTTTAATTCTGCCCGTTCTGCTTCACTAAACGCCGGATCATTTTCATACCAGAACCGGTCACCATCACGTAAGCGTTCAAACTGATCTTTTAGTACGATAAAGATCAGCTCACCAACATTTGCTTCGCCATGAAAACTTTCAGCCAGCCCACCTATCCATGGATCTATACAATCAATACTGCCATATACTTTTTCCAGATCTTTTGCCAATTTATTATCGTCAGTAATATCTTTAAAACATTCTTTAGCCTTAAGACCCAGATCAATTCTGCATTGGTTGTAATCTGGTAAACCATGATCACGCCCCCGCTGAATATTTAACGCCGCCAAATCAAGCATTGTTGTATCTGTTGGCGCACCAAACAAGAAGCTGCGTACATCCTCAACTATACGAGTATCAATTTCCTGCATCACTTCACTGGCAAGACCTGCGATAAACGGAGCAATATCACTATCAATGATACGTTGCGGATCAAAGAACATATCCCGTAACTCTAACTCTGGTAAGCCAGTGGGTTTAATACTATGCGACAACATACTATGTCCAAGTCGATAACAAGCTGTGGAAAAAAGATTATTAATTCCTGCATCAACATACTCGTTATAACCGCTAGACTCAGTTAAAGCATTTTCACCTAAAATGGCAGGTAAAAATTCTTCATAAGTAATTACCTGCATTAACGCACCGACTATACGACGTGCTTTTTGATAGATAGCTTCATCATTACCTGCAAGCGACGGATCATCGGCAATAATAGTGTCACAAAGTCGATTATGCTCACGCATAAATAAAGTATGCATACAAGCTAAGGTGGTCACCTCA